>JBDTUL010000816.1:0-2833 GCA_040007735.1 Gammaproteobacteria bacterium
ACCGAACTGTTTATGCGAGTTGGTTTGGCGATGCGGTATACGTCCTGCACGCGTTGCAGAAAAAATTAACCAAGGGCATTGCGACCCCGAAGCGAGAGATGGACCTGATTCGCGCGAGATTGAAGGATGCAGAACGGCTTAGTAACGAAAGGCAGAGCTGAAATGGCAAGGAAGACGAACGACAAGATCCAGTTTGAAGAGGGTACGGCATCGAGACGAAGCGCGGGCTGGTGCTGAGTGCCGGTGGGCGTTGACACGGCGATGGTGTTCACGATCGGCCATTCGACCCGGCCGATTGAGGACTTCATTCATCTCCTGAAATCGCACGGCGTTCAGCGCCTGCTCGATGTCCGCACCGTCCCACGATCGCGCTTCAACCCTCAATTCGATCAGGCTCAATTGCCCGCTGCGCTCGCAGGTGCCGGGATCCACTATTCGCACCTGCCGGGGCTCGGCGGCTTGCGACGCGCACAGCGCGACTCGGTCAACACCGGCTGGCGCAACACCAGCTTTCGCGGCTATGCCGACTACATGCAGACGGCGGCCTTCACAGACAGCCTCGAGCAGTGCATTGAGATCGCCACGGCCGAGCGTGTGGTCCTGATGTGCGCGGAAGCGGTCCCCTGGCGGTGTCATCGCTCACTGATTGCAGACGCGCTGCTGGCCAGGGGAATTCAAGCGCCTGAGATCGCCAGCGAGACGCGCGTCCGGCCGCACGCGCTGACGCCATTTGCCCGCGTCGATGGCCTCAACGTGACATACCCCCCCGAGCATGAGGGAGAGCCGATCAGCGGCTCGAGGCCATAGAGCATCGTCAGCGAGGGATGGGGAGAACGACGTTCCACGTGCGTGCTATTGTTCAACCGTGGATCCATCGTGAGCCGCCCAGTCATCAAGGCCGCCGGATGGGGCGGTGGCCTCACGCTGCTCCTGGCGCTGCTGATTCTCGTCGGCTCCCGCAACCTCGCCCATTTCGACGCCGCCCTCGTCGGCTATACCTTCTCGGTACTCTTTGCCACCTTCGGTCTGACCTATCGCTACGCGATGTGGTTGCAGCGGCCGCCCACCGCGATGTACTGGCGCCGGGGCTGGCAGGCGTTCTTCCGTCAGGGGTGGCGACGCCGCAACGCCGTGACGTGGGGGCGGCGCGTCGCCGAGGACGTGCTGGCCAATCGCTTCATCCTCGCGCGGGATCGGCTGCGCGGGGTCACGCACCTGCTGCTGATGTGGGGCTGCGCGCTGGCGGTCGCGATCACGTTCCCGCTCGTCTTCGGGTGGCTGCATTTCCGCACGGTGCCTGGCGACCTGTCGCTGTACGAAGTCGTGGCGTTCGGATTTCCCGCCTTCCGCTTTCCGCACGACTCGGCGATCGCGTTCCTGGTGTTCCACGGACTGGTGTGGTCATCGTTTCTGGTGATGGCCGGGGTGATGCTGGCGGTGCGGCGGCGCATCAGGGAGGAGGGCGCGGCGGCGGTGCAGCGATTCGCGGAAGATTTCATGCCGCTGATTCTGCTATTTGCCGTAAGCCTCACTGGGCTGATGCTCACCGCGAGCTACACCTGGATGAAAGGGTACGCGTACACCTTCATCGCGATTACCCACGCCATCACGGTCATCGGCACCTTTCTGTGGCTGCCGTTTGGGAAGTTCTTTCACATTTTCCAGCGGCCGGCGCAGCTCGGTGTTGGCTTCTATAAGGATGTCGGGCGGACGCAGGAGCTGGCGCACTGCCGTCGCTGCGGCCACGCCTTCAGCTCGCGCATGCACATCGAGGATCTCATCGAGGTGGAGCGTCAGCTGGGATTCTCGTATCAGATCCCAGGAACCGACGTCGAGCACTATCAGTGGATCTGCCCGCGCTGTCGCCGAGCGTCGTTCGCGATGGCGCAGGGCGTCTTGTGGCAAGGCCGCCGCGGCGGGGCGTCCCTGCCAGTTGCCGGCCCGCTGCCAATGCCCGTCCACGCCAACCCGGGCCGCGGGCAAGGTCCGCTGGGGACCGAGGATGCGGAAAACTTTTATCCCTAGCGCGGCGTCACCCACGCCCCCACAGAGAGTACCGACGACATGAACCAGCCGCTTTCCGCTATGCTCCCGACGCCGTCGCTGGATCGCGACACCATTGGCGCGTTCGGACCGCATGTGGCCTATGCCAAGGATGACCGGCTGGACACCAGCCAGGAGCCGGACCGGCTGGTCAAGACGCACTGCTGCTTCTGCGGCCAGCAGTGCGGCATGCAACTCAAGGTCAAGGACAACCAGATCATCGGCGTGGAGCCGTGGTACGAATTTCCCTTCAACCAGGGGATGATGTGCCCGAAGGGCATCAAGCGCTACCTCCAGCAGCAGCACCCCGATCGCCTCTTGCATGCCTACGAGAAGGACGCCGCCTCGCCCGGCGGGTTCCGGTCGATGGACTACGAGGCCGCGATTCGCCGAACGGCGGCGGAGATCGACCGGATCCAGCGCGCGCACGGGCCGGACGCCTTCGCGCTGCTCTCCGGCGCCAGCCTGACCACCGAGAAGACCTACCTGATGGGCAAGTTCGCTCACATGTGCCTGCGCACGGCGAACATCGATTACAACGGCCGGTTGTGCATGGTGAGTGCCGGCGCCGGTAACAAGAAAGCGTTCGGCGTCGATCGCGCCGCCAACCCGTGGAACGATATTCTCGGCGCCGAGGTGATCCTCGTGAGCGGCGCGAACATCGCCGAGTGCGCCCCCATCACCACCAACTACGTGTGGCAGGCCCGCGAGCACGGCGCCAAGGTCATCGTGGTAGACCCGCGGATCACGCCGATCGCGCGGACCTGCGATCTGTTCCTCCCGGTCAAGC
>JBDTUL010000817.1:0-2831 GCA_040007735.1 Gammaproteobacteria bacterium
AGCATTCTGAACAAGCCCACGTGGGCCACGTTCAGCACCGGCAGCGGCAGGCTTTCTGGCACGCCTACGACGGGCAACGTCGGCACGACTACAAACATTGTGATCAGCGTGAGCGATGGCGCGAAGACTGCGTCGCTTGGTGCGTTCTCCATTGCAGTGACGGCTGCACCGACGACAACCGGTTCCGTGACGCTCAACTGGACGCCGCCTACTCAGAACACTGACGGCACGTCTCTTACGAATCTCGCCGGGTATCGCATCTATGCGGGCACCTCGACTTCGAATCTGACCCAGGCGGCAGAGATTGCGAACCCGGGCGTGACCAGCTATCAGGTCGACAATGTGCCGTCGGGAACGTGGTACTTCAGCGTGCACGTGTACAACGCGGACGGCACGGAAGGCACCGGGTCGAACCCGGTGAGCAAGACGATTCAGTAGACGGGCTAGGCGGCGCTCTTCGCGAGCGCCGCGTCGATGCGGCTCAATGTGCGCGTTCGCCCCAGCAGGGCGAGCGTTGCATCGATCGGCGGCGACACGGTGCCACCCGACACGGCCACGCGCACCGGCTGCACGATCTTGCCGAGGCCCACGCCCTGCTCCACCGCCAACCCATTCAGCGCGTCGTGAATCTGAGGCGCGGACCATTCCGTCAAGGCACTCAGCCGCTCACGCGCCACGCGCAGTGAACCCAGCGCATCGCCGCCCAGATGTTTGGCGGCGGCTTTCGGATCGATCTCGATGGCATCCGTGAGAAAGAAACGGCTGTTGGTCGCCATCTCTTTGAGCGTTTTCGCGCGCTCACGCTGAGCGACGATGATGCCTTCGAGGAGCGCTGTGTCCTCGCAGGCAAGCCCGAGCGCCTTCAACTGAAACTGCAGATGCGGCACCAGGTCGGCGGGCGCCGCGCGAACCATGTGCTGCTGATTCAGCCAGCGCAGCTTTTCCGGGTTGAAGGCGGATGCGGCCTTGTTTACATCGTGAATGTCGAACGCCGCAATCATTTCCGCGCGCGTGAACACTTCCTGGTCGCCATGCGACCAGCCGAGGCGCACGAGGTAATTCAGCAACGCATCGGGCAGGAAGCCCTCTTCCTGGTATTGCAGAACGCTCACCGCGCCGTGCCGCTTCGAGAGCTTCGCGCCATCCGGCCCGAGAATCATGGGGACGTGCGCATACACCGGCGGCGGGCAGCCGAGCGCGAGCAGCATGTTCATCTGGCGCGGCGTGTTGTTCAGATGGTCGTCGCCGCGAATGACGTGCGTGACCTTCATGTCCATGTCGTCGACGACGACGCAGAAGTTGTACGTGGGCGTGCCATCAGACCGGGCGATGATCAGGTCATCGAGCTCAGTGTTCTGGAACGTGACGGGGCCATGGACTACGTCTTCCACGACGACGGCGCCATCGAGCGGATTCTTGAACCGGATGACTGGCTCAACGCCGGGCAGCGAATCGGTGCGATCGCGCCAGATGCCCGTGTAGCGCGGCTTTTCCTTACGCGCGATCTGCTGGGCGCGCATGTCGTCCAGTTCCTGCTTCGAGCAGTAACAGCGGTACGCGGTGCCCGCCGCGAGCATGCCGGCGATCACCTCTTTATACCGATCGAACCGCGCGGTCTGGTAAAACGGGCCCTCGTCGTGCTCCAGGCCGAGCCACTTCATGCCATCGAGGATGACCTTCACGGCTTCATCGGTGGAGCGCTCGCGATCGGTGTCCTCCACTCGCAGGATGAAACGCCCGCCGGTGCGGCGCGCGTAAAGCCAACTGAACAGCGCGGTGCGAACCCCGCCGACGTGAAGAAGGCCCGTGGGGCTAGGAGCGAATCGGGTGACTACCGTCATGGTCGGAGGCGCGTAACTATTTGATTTATTGGTGGACGGTGCAGGGATTGAACCTGCGACCCCTGCCGTGTGAAAGCAATCTAGCCATCTATCGGACTCTACCGAACTTCCGCAACTCTATGTTTGACGGGATATTCCGTCTGATGTGCTCTATGCTACTCCACACAGCAGTATCCGTACAGCGTCCGTACGAGACCCGTAGCCCCCTGCTGTTCGGAGGCGAGTTGGCCCACGAGATCCACAAAGTTCGCGTCCGAGCCGCATTGAAGCCGCGCAGAGAGCCGTGGTGGGGGCCAATGCTAGCAGTCGGGCGGACGGTTGGATTCCGAAAAATCGATGACAGCCGCGGCACCTGGATCGCCCGGCTGCGCGACGACACGGGAAAGGACTGGTACCACAAGCTCGGTCAGGTGACGGAGCGGTACACCTACGAGGATGCGAAGGCCGACGCCGTCAGGTGGTTCGCGATTAAGGACGCTGGCGTCACCGATGACGTGGTGACGGTGGAAGCCGGCTGCAAGGCATACGTGATCGATCGCCGCCATGTGAAGGGCGAAGCGACTGCCCACGACGCGGAGAAGCGTTTCGAGCGCACCGTTTACGGAAGGCCCTTCGGCGCACTGCCGATGGAGAAACTCTCAACGCTCCGGATCAAAACGTGGCGCGAATCGCTTGGGCTCTCGCCCAGTTCGGAGGAACGCACCCTCATCTCGTGGAAGGCCGCCATGAACCTTGCGGTCACGAACCGGCAGGTAAGCCCGAACGTCGCCCGCGAATGGGGAGACGTGAAGCCTCGTAAGGGTACCGCGCAGCGCCGCGACCTGTTTCTCGACCTATCTCAACGGCGCGCCTTGCTCGGCGCCGCACGAGGCGCTGCTCACGACCTGTTGCAGGGGGCGGCATTGACCGGCGCACGCGCTGGCGAGCTCGTGAAAGCGTTGTGCCGTCAATTCGACCCGCGCACCGACATGATGAAGTTCAGCGGCAAAA
>JBDTUL010000818.1:0-2820 GCA_040007735.1 Gammaproteobacteria bacterium
CGGCGAGACCTCCTTGAGGTCGAACAGAGCATCCGGTCCGAGATCGTCGAAATCTTTGATAAGCGTCTAACTGTCGGTGAAGCGGCCCGACCCGAACTTGACATATATCGCGTGGACTTGATTACGAATCAGGCTGTCCTGCAGGTTGCAATCGGAGATGTTGCACAGACGCGCTCAGTACTTGCGAATGCAATCGGACTCCCCCTTTCCGCGCTGGACGGCTTTACAGTAGGATCTGCAAGCTTAGAATCGCCGCCTTCCGAACAGACATTGCCCATTTTGAGCGTCCAACGAGCGGGAGTGCTGCACCGCGTGGATGTACGGCGAACGCTTGCGGAATACGCCGCCACCGATACTGCGCTTAGGCTGGAATTGGCGCGTCAATACCCAGACATCGTACTGGCTCCTGGTTACACATTCGAAGAAGGATTCGCCCGATATGTGCTGAGCGCGTCGATCCAGTCGATTCCTTTGTTCCATCGGAACCAAGGTCCTATCGCAGCAGCTGAAGCGCAGCGCCGTCAGGCTGGCGAAAGGTTCGAAGCCCTTCAGTCTCTGGCGATTGGGCAAATGGAGAAGGCGCTGGTGCAGTATCGCGCCGCTTTCGGCGAATGGCAGGAAGCGACGGCGCGCCTCATAGCAGTTCAGCGTGACCGCGAAGAAGCAGCGCGCCGCGCGCTCGCAGCAGGCGAAGGAGACCGGTTAGGGCTGGCTACTGTCAGGCTCCAGACGGTTACTGCGAATAGGGCACGCTTGGATGCGCTGACTCGCCTGCAGGCAGCTCTCGGCGCCCTGGAAGATTCCATGCAGCAACCGTTGGAGGCAGCATTGAGCGTTCCCGATCCCACCTTAGTGAGCCCTCGGAAAGGAGCAAATCCCTAGTGCCCCGCCAAATCGTTTCCGTCAGCGTGGCCGGGATCGTGCTGGCCGTCGTCAGCATGTCAACAGTGGCGTGCAGTCGAGGCAGCCAGGCGAAGGAGGATGCGTCACAGCCCACTGGCAAAGGGCCTGAGCGAGTGTCCCTGACGTCGGCGGGCGATCCGCTCCTGCGCCTTGAGCCCGCCTCCCAGACTCGCATTGGACTGCGCACTCAGGTTTTGACGCCACAATCGATGCAGCCAGAGATTGTCGCCTACGGAAGACTTGAGGAGGACCCGTCGCGTTCCTTCATCCTTCGGGCTCCGATTGCCGGCACTCTTCATTTTGCGCCTGGGCGGGACTGGCCGAGCATGGGGCAACATCTCGTGGACGACGACCTAGTCGGCTTGATTGAACCCCGTCTCATGCCCGCCGAGCGCATTGGACTGACCAATCAATTGGCAACTGCCCGTTCGGAGTTCAGCGCGAGCACAGCATCCGTAGCTGTCGCACGCGCGGCTTACGAGCGCGCTCGAATTCTGAACGCTGATAACAAGAATGTTTCGGATCGCGTCGTCGAGGATGCAACTGCTCGCCTGCAAGCAGAGGAAGCGCGGTTGAAGTCAGCGACCGATACCGTCCGGCTACTCGAAAGCTCGCTCCAATCCTCAGGTCCCACTGGTAATAAGCCGCTAACGGTTGAGCGTGGCGGTGATGTCGTCGAGATCATGGCCCAACCTGGCGAATCGATCGAACCGGGATCACCGATTCTTCGCATTGCCCGACTCGATCGTCTGCTCGCGAGAGTGGACGTGCCCCCGGGCCAGCATGTGCCAGCGAGCGCCACGACGGCGCGGATCTATGCGGTGGGGTACGAGAACACATCCATCGCCGCCGAACGTGTTGCCGTGGCGGCGGCTGTTGATCCAAAATCGCAGGGAGAGTCTTTCCTGTTTCGCCTCACCGGAACGCTGTTCGGCCTAAGGCCAGGTTTGGCCGCCACTGCGCGGATGAATGTACCAGGACCACGGAAAGCAGGGGTGGTGGTTCCTCGTTCCGCAATCGTGCGCGTGATGGGAAGATCTTTCGCCTACGTGCAGACCGGCACCGATCAGTTTGCCCGGAAGGAAGTTCCCCGGGATAACCCGGTCGAGGACGGCTATCTCGCCACTGCGAATTTCGCCGCCGGGGATCGAGTCGTGACGCAGGGAGCGCAAATCCTACTCTCGGAAGAGTTCAAGGCTCAGACCGCGGCTGAACAGGAATAGCCCCAGGATGTTAACGAAACTCGTCGAACTGTCCATTCGTTTCCGTGGGATCGTAATCGCCCTGGCGTGTCTTGTTGTCGGCTATGGTATCTACACCACATGGCACGCCCGCTATGACGTCTATCCCGAGTTCGCTCCGCCCCAAGTCGTCGTGCAAACTGAAGCTCCCGGTCTGTCGCCGGAAGATGTCGAACAGTTGGTTACCCGGCAGGTCGAAAATGCCCTGAACGGTGCGCCGAGCATCGAGTCGATCCGGTCGCAGTCGATTCAGGGCCTCTCCGTTGTGACGGTTGTATTCGAACAGAACACGGACGTCTACCGGGCACGCCAGATGGTGAGTGAACGCATCACTGAGGCGGCAGCACAAATGCCACAAGGGGTAATGCCTCCCACCATGGCCCCACTCACGGGTGCCACGAGCATGGTTCTGATCGTTGGCCTGACGTCCGATCAGCGCTCGCTCATGGATCTCCGAACGTTTGCGGACTGGACGCTCCGGCCACGCCTCCTGGCGGTTCCTGGAGTGGCTCGTGTGTCGATTTTCGGCGGCGAGGTCAGAGAACTGCAAGTGCAGGTCGTTCCCGAGCGCCTGGCCGCCTACAATTTGTCGTTCAACGACATACTTACTGCAGCCCGGACGGCGACTGGCGTCCGCGGCGCGGGGTTTGTGGAAACCGCAGCGCAACGGATCGTG
>JBDTUL010000819.1:0-2813 GCA_040007735.1 Gammaproteobacteria bacterium
ACGGTGATGTCCTCGAATGGAAATGCCTCGCGCAGGTAGCTCATCTCCTCATCGATGCAAAGTGCCTCGGCACGACCGTTCGATGCGGCACTCACACGGCGCCCGGGCTCTTGCGGGATCACCGAATGAAGGAAGCGGTCCCGCACGTGCGCGAGCCAACCAAAAAACGCGATGCTGCTGAGGTTACCGATGAGATCCGAGTCGATCAGAGAAGGCCGCAGCGTCTCGAGGAACAGCACAGGCCCGCCGCGCGGACCGGCGGCACCTTCGAAGATCGGCCTGCCGCGGTGGAGCTCTTCGAAACCCGCGCCATCCTTCCGCGCGATGGAAGGCCGCGCCTGCACGAACCTGCCGAAGTCGCGCAGGGCCTCGGACACGCCACGCAACTCGCCGTCCTGGCCGCCCGCCCCGACGACCCTGCCCTCCGCATCGAGGACGGCGACGAGCCTGCGCGCGTCCTGCGACACGTTCTTGAAGTACTCGACCCGCCAGCTCGCTCCGCTCTCTGACAAGTGGGTCATCCAGACGCGGGCGCGCAGCTCATCGTGAGCGGTCACTTCTTCGTGCAGTTGTACGTGAATCGACCGCGCGACGAGTCCGACCGTTCCATCGATCATCAACGCGACCCATCGCCGCGCATCCTGCGGAGCAAGCATTGCTTCACGTGCACGGTGGAACCACTCGACGTAGCACGCCGCCAGCGCCTTGCGGCTCGAGCTCATGCATTCCTTCCACGTCACATTGAATTCATACTCGAGAACGTCGCACCCAAGGCGCTCGTCGCGGACGATGCGGGCAGCCGGTGAGGCAATGTCGCCCGCCGTCACTGCGCGAGTGGACTTGCTGACTGTCAGAGCGACGATGGTTTGCGGCCCGTGTGAGAAGCGCATCGGCGACGTCAGGATGAAGACCTCCCTGTCTGACGTTCGAGCGCGGAACAGCACGCTCGCCTCCGCGCGCGCGACCACGGCCAATTCCTCCTCTTCCATTCCCAATGCCTTGCGGGCCGATTCGAGCACGGCCCAGAGCCGGGTACCGGCCACATCGAGCGGCTCGTCCGCACTCAACGCAGTGAGCAGTGGATTGCGCGCAGCTCCGAACAGACAGACCCAATCGCTGTGGTCCTGTTCAGAGATCGCAGCAAGGTCGCAGCCCTGCGCACCGGAACCCACAACGCACAGGCAATACCAACCCTCGTGACTGAATGAAACGTCCAGATCGGTTTGCGCATCGAAACGCGGTCGGCCGTTTGACAGCCACGCAAGCGGCGGTATGCTCTTCGAGCCAGGCAGTGCTGCTGTGACGGCCCGCGCCGCGAGCGCGCGCTCCAGGTCATGGCGCGCAGTCCCTGGAAAGCCCGAAAACTCTTGCACGCATTCGAGTGCGACAGCAGGGGCCGCAACACCGAGCCGTGTGGCCGCACCTGTCACACATTCGCGAAGTTCTCGCTCGTCCCGGGCCTGCGCTCGGCTCGTGTCGAGAAGATCTTCGAGCGCAGGCCAGGCGCCGGTGCTGGCGAGCGCCTTCGTGCAGTAGCCGGTCCATCGCTCTAGCACCCGACCCTCTGTTGAGACGGCCGCGAGCTCATACTCCGCATCCTTGCCCGCTGACCAATTCAGACGCGCCACGCACAGACGCTCCCCCGCCTGCGTCGCCTCGCAGCCATCGAGCAGCTCGATCTGATCGATGCGCGCAGTGAACGCCATGTGGTCGAGATGGTGGAGAAGCGAGGTGTGCAACAGGGTGTCACGGAAGAACGGGTCGCCGAGCACCAGCCTGTCTGCGGCGGACGCATTGATAGCGCTGAATACCTCGTGGGGGGCCTCCTCCTGGGCATGGATCCCGCCGACGCAAACTGACCGCTGCGGGTCCACCGAATAAATCGCACCCATTCGTTGATACAGCGGTCCGACGAAGAATTGCCTGCCATAGAGATCGGCCCGGGCATCTATAGGGACAGGTTTGTCGAGCGCGATGGGCTCTTGCGTCACCTCAGCACGTTTTCCGAAAACGACCGTGGCGGACAGCGCACGAGTCCTGAAGCCCGACTGCTCGGTCGAGACGAAGACGTTCACTCTTCGCAGCCCCTCTGGCGTCGACGCTTCCTGCGCTTCGGCCCGCAGTTCGATCTCCAGCCCGTGCGCGGGATCGACGACGATGGGGTACGGCATTTCGATGGCTTCCAGCCTGCACAACGGCAATGCGTCGCCCGCCAGTGAATGGGCGAGCGCGTACGCGGCCTGCGCCACGATCTCCAGAGCGAGCACCGTCGGCACGATGTACATGCCGTTGTAGACATGGTCATGCAGATACCGATCGCGCTCGAGCGTGAGGCGGCAGCGCGCAATGAGTTCGACCTCGGGTTCGAGGTGCGACACTCGCTCGATGAACCGCAAACCCGCGGGAATCGCTGCCACAGGGCGCAATTGATCCCAGGTCGCGTACCCCACCGACCGACCATATATACAGACGCGCGGAGTGCCTGCGTCGGACATGAATACCTGGACGAAGCGCCTCACACCCTCCTCGGGAGGAATCTCACCATCGTGCAAGCCAACCGAGAGCAGATGGTCGTTGGTCTTCAGCACCGCGGGTCGGCCGACCTGTCCCCAGAGACCGAACGAAACGATTTGCAGCGGGAAAGATTCGTCGGCTGCCGCGGCCGCCAGCAGAATGCGCTCCATCACCTCGTTGGCGAATGCGTATCCCGCACTCCAGGGCATGCCATGGTCGACAACGAGAGAAGAGATAGAGACGAACTGCTTGAGCGGCCGCCTCTGCAGGGCGCGATAGAGATTCCAGGCGCCGAGTAC
>JBDTUL010000820.1:0-2812 GCA_040007735.1 Gammaproteobacteria bacterium
AGCCACTCAAGGAAAAAGAGCTTTGCCGACGCAATGTCAGTAGAAGTACCGAAAATGGACGAGCATGCTGCTGTAGCCGCCAATTCGCAGCCACGTAGCTTTCGCATTTGGCTGCGCGAAATGCCCCGCTGGAAGAAGGTCTTGTTGCTCGCGGCGGTGGCCTTGGTGGTCACGGGGGCCGTGTTCATGGTCATCGATCCAGGGGCTGCTGCGCATCCGCCCGGCACGGCGCCTAGTGGAACAGGCGGTGGACCAGGCAGTGGCGGCAGTTCATTGCAGACCAGTTTGCTGCCGGATCAGCCGGGCGGCGGAACAACCTCGGGCGAAACCGCGTCGGAGCCCACGGCGCGCGGCGTCTTTCGCCTCGGCTTCAGTTTCATCGCGGGTTTCTGTCTCGGCAGTTTCATTCGCGCAACCCTGCGCATCGCGGCGATCGCCGTCGGCTTCTGGCTCGCCATGACCCTGATCCTCGCCTACTACGGCCTGGTCGACGTCAACTGGCACAGCATCGACGAGTTGTGGAACCATTTCGTCGCCAACGTCGAAGCGGAATGGAGCAACTTCCAGACTTTCATCACTGGCAGCCTGCCGGCCGCCGGAGGAGATGAACCGACCACACCGAAGCAACGGTGCTTGGAGCCAGGACAAGACGAGTCGGCACGCAGAGTGCCAAACGGCAGGGCGGCCAAGCTGCCACGTCGCCAATCAACGCTCGACTTCGACCAGTATCAGGCGCTGAGGCGATTCCCGGCACTGGATGGTGTCCGGGCGATCGCGATTCTGCTCGTGTTCACCGCGCACCCGGCCTACCAGCACTTCTGGCCGGCGCTGCACGGGCCGAACGGAGTTTCGATCTTCTTCGTGCTCAGCGGATTCCTGATCACGACACTCGCCCTGCGGGAAGAGGCGCGCAACGGGGTGCTCGACCTCCGGGCGTTCTTCATCCGGCGGGTCTGCCGAATCTACCCCCTCTACGCCGCGGTGCTCCTGCTGTACTGCGTCCTGATGCTCGGCGCGGGATTCGAAGCTTCCCGCAAGACGCGCTTCATCGAAGAACTGCCCTACTACTCGCTCGGCCTGCCGGAACATGGGCTGTTTCTCCGCCAGGTTGTCGCACCCTTCGATGGCGCATGGTCACTGGGGATCGAGGAAAAGTTTTACGTTCTCTGGCCACTCCTGCTCGTCGCGACGACCGCGGCAGCCGTGGGACGCCGGTTTACCTTGCTGGTGTTGATCGGAGTCGCATCAGTGGTCGCACCATTCATTTCGCCGTACGGTATCTTCCTAGCGCCTTACATCCACATCGTGCTCGGATGTATGGTCGCGTTGCTCCTTCAGCGCCGAACCACCTACCATCTTCTGCGCCGACTCGGTGCGTATCCCGTTCTGCCACTCTTAGCAGTCGGGTTTCTCTTGATGCAGTTCTGCGTGCCGCACACCGGTCTCGGCAAAGATCTCTATGCGCCTTACGGCGTGACCGTGTGCCTACTACTCGTGGGTCTCATCACGACGACGTCGCCATCGGTCCGCTGGCTCTGGTCCAGACCGATGGTCGTAACGGCGACGCTCAGCTATGCCCTCTATCTCACTCACAACTTCGGCCTCAACGCAGCTGAGAAGATCGTGCCCGGTGGCTACGGGCTCGCCGGCTCCTGCGCGTCGACCGCAATCGGCCTTACGGCTGCGTACGTCTTCGCGTATGCGTTGAATCGCACGGTGGAACGTCCATTCATCACATTTGGCCGGCGCATCGCCGGCAGTCTCCGCACGCACCACCCGCGTATTCCCGAGCGGGCTGCCACGCTATTGCCCTGATCCGCAAGCGCCTGGAGGACTTCGCCGTGGCCGTCCATGCGTCGGGAGCATCAGACAGGTGCGACGCCCTCGAAGGCCGACGGCGGCCCGTGGCGAACGAGTGGATGCGTGGTCACCCAGCGTGCAACCAGTCGGGCAAGGCTTCTCGCCGGGGAAGTCGGACACCGCGCGCGTGAGCTCGGCGTCTTTCGCGGTGCGCCGGTGCCGACGGGGCGTGTTGGAATCTCCGAGCATCCGGTCTTCGAAGCTGCGGGTTCTGAAGCGAGCGTCACCTGGCTCGGCCAGGTACCGCAGACGACCGTCGCCCTCGCTCACACGATCGGCGCTCGGCTCCGTGAGTTCGACGACCTGCATGAGGCGGGGTTGCCCGGTCGGCCGATGTTCGTGCTCTCCCTTCGCGGTGCAAGCCTCGCAACGGATGGTGGAGCCGTCATCACGGCTGACGGGAAGCTCGTAGACGACACCCTCTGGGACGAGGAGCACTTCGAGCGCTCCGAATTCCGGATACATCGGCGCCTGCCACCTGCAGCGGAGATACCTGGAGCCTGCGCATCGGTGATCTCACTTTGGCACGCGAACTACCACCACTGGCTCTTCGACGCGCTCCCGAGGCTTGCGGTGCTCGAGCTCGCAGGATTCGGCTCACTCCCTCTGATCGTGCCGGGCGTAAATCAGTTCGTCTTCGTCCTGCGAAGTACCGATGCGGTGGAAGTAGAGCTTGTGAAAATGATTCTGACCTTCGAACTCGTCTCCGGATTTCGGAGCGTCATATCGACAGTAGAAGAAGCCCTTCCCATCCGGTGTCCACGATATGCTCGAAAACTTCACCCATTCCAGACACTCGGCCAGATCCTGGCCGCTATCGACATCGCGCACATGCCATTCCTGCCAGTCCGAACCGGCACGAGACAATCCGTATGCCAGCAGGCGACCATCTCGGTTGGCTTCGGTGCCAGAAAGAGCAACTGTGCCATCGGACGAAAGCGTATTGGGATCC
>JBDTUL010000821.1:0-2806 GCA_040007735.1 Gammaproteobacteria bacterium
CGTTGGGCTCATAACCCAAAGGTCGCGGGTTCAAATCCCGCCCCCGCAACCAACAGTATTTGGTCCAGAAGGTCGTCGGTCTCCGACGGCCTTTTGCTTTGATGGGCCAATCGCAGCATTCCCGCCAGGTTTCCCTTCAGGGTGATGCGCAACTGGCGACCCACGGGCTCGAGGGTGACCTCGTCGATCAGGCCGCGAATCGCTTCGCGTGCTGCCGTGAGGCTTCGTTCGTCCCCTTGGAGGGCGTGACAGAGGTCGGCCACCTTGTCGCGATACAGATCCGACATGCTCGGATGAAGGAGAGGTGGCGGCTCCGGCTCCTGCAGCTGTCGCTTCAGCTCAGCCTGGCGCGTTTCCAGCGCCAGCAATTCGTTCTTGATGGACGCTCCGGAGATGCCGTCTTTGATCGCCTGGATCAGCTTTCGGATCTCGCGCTCGGTCTTTCCGAACTCCTGTTGCGCGCCCGAGATGCCGGCTCGCTGCTCCATTCGCATGCGGTTCGTTTCGCGCGTGTATTCGCGGCAGAACTCGTCGAACAGGTCCTTTCGCATCAACTTGTCGCGCACGGCATCGAGTACCCGCTGCTCGACTTCGCCGCGCCCGATGGTGAGCCGGTTGGTACACGTGGCTCGCGATCGCGCGTTGAAACAGGCCAGCTTCTCGCCCCACAGAATCACGTAGCCGCCACCGCACTCGCCACACTTCGTGAGGCCGGAGAACAGATATTTCGGTCGCCGATGACGATTGATGAGAGGACGCACATCAATCGATGATTGCTTCCGCACAGCGAGTTGGCGAGCCTTGACCGCCGTCCAAAGATCGTCGTCGACGATGCGCAAGGCCGGCACGTCAGCCGTCGTCCATTCCGATGCGGGATTCGGCCGGGCCAGCCGCTTGCCCGTGTCCGGATCTTTCACGTACCGCTGGCGATTCCAGACGAGCCTGCCGACATAGAGCTCGTTGTTGAGGATTCCAGTGCCGCGCGTCGCGTGGCCATGAATGGTGCTGGGACTCCACGGACGACGGTTCGGGCCAGGCATTCCTTCCCGGTTGAGGCGCTTCGCGATCTCTTTCGGGGAGATTCCCTGTTGGTAGTCTCTGAAGATTCGATCGATGACACACGCTTCCGCCGGCACGATCTCGCGTTCGCCCGTCGAAATCTCGCCTCCCTCAACGGTACGGTTGACTCGGTAGCCGTAGCAGAGGCCGCCGCCTGACCGGCCTTTTTCGACGCGCCCTCGAAGCCCCCGCCTCGTTTTGTCGGCGAGATCCTTCAGGAACAGCGCATTCATCGTTCCTTTTAGACCAACGTGCAGATGGGTGATCTCGCCTTCGGCCAGCGTGATGATGCGCACGCCCTTGAAGGTCAGACGCTTGAAGAAACCTGCCGTGTCTTCCTGGTCACGGCTGAATCGATCCAAAGACTCGGCGACGACGGCATCGAAGCGTTGATCGAGCGCGTCGCGCATCAGTTTCTGAAAGCCTGCACGAAGGAGGGTCGCGCCTGATGAGGCGTGGTCGGCATATTCCTGCGCGACTGACCAGCCTTGGCGCTCGGCGAAAAGGTGACAGCTGCGCGTCTGGTCGGCGATCGATGCGTCTCGTTGGCTGTCGGAGGAATAGCGCGCGTAGATGGCAACCTTCATGGCGTGTCCTCGCGGCTCACACGATCGGATTCGGGCGACGAACCTCGTTCGAACGCCTCGTGAGCCGCTTGCCGAGCGAGTGCCCGGACAATCACCCGGAGTGCGTCCTCGATATCGGTCTGCCGATCACCAGGTGGCTCGCGCCAGTCTGGCGGTTCCCGCCGAAAGCCGGGTCGTTCTGCTCTGGCCATGATAGCGCTTGCCTGCTCGCCGTGGTACCCCTGCTGACGGGCAGATGCCCGGATACTGCCCACGGCAGCATCCGAGCATCCGCTGTTGTCGTTACGAAGCGACCTCAGCCCGCTCCTCGTACTCGGCGTAAGCCTCGAGCACCAGGTCGCGGATGCGGTTCTGTGCGGTGGTGTCGACGATGGGACGCAGCAGCGCGAAGCTGCGACGATCACCGTTGACGACGTAGGAACGCGCCGGGAACGTGACGTTGCGGCCGCCGCCACCGCGTCGCTCCCAGATGGCGAACCCGATCAGCTTCAAGCCCTCGAGTGCGCCGTCGGTGAAGTGCAGCTCGGCTTCGGCGAGTTTGCCGGCAGGGTTGCCTTTGTCGTTCGGAGTGATTTTCACGACCATGATCTGACCTCCTGAAAAGCTCGCCGGAATGGCGAGCGGTTGACGCCGTCGCGTGAAGGCCGCCATTCATGCGGCCGCCGTGTTGGTCGTGGACGCCTGCAGGCGTTGCCACAGCCACTGTTGGAGCGTGTTGAGGCCGACGAGCACGGGATCCGCTGGAAGCAAGAGGTGGTGATGTCCGGCGATCCGTGCGCGCTGCCAGGCGAGTTCCATCGCGTCGACGAGGACGAGTCGGGCCGGTGTTCGTCCGCGGAGTTCGTCGTGTGTGATGGGATCGGCCGCGAAGCCGGCGACGTCCGAGAACGTGGACGCGTGAAGCGTCATCGTCGCGGGTGAGTCGAGTTCGGCCGGCGCGGTGGTGACGAAGGCGAAATACAGGCGGGTGTGGTGGCCGATCGTCACCGTGATGCTGGGTGTGCGTGAGATGTGCCGCATGGTTGTTCTCCTTTCGTTGAATGCGATTCAGAACTGCCCGACCATCACAAAAGCCGTCCCTGGCTCGACCGAGTGCGCCGTCAAGGCCGCCAGCCCCGCTTCGCGGGGTCGAAGCGAAGCGGAGAGCCTTGACGGCGCCG
>JBDTUL010000822.1:0-2804 GCA_040007735.1 Gammaproteobacteria bacterium
CGTTATGACGTGGCGCGTCCGGAGAGATTCGAACTCCCGACCCTCAGGTTCGAAGCCTGATGCTCTATCCAACTGAGCTACGGACGCGTGGGTGCGGATTCTACAGAAGGTTGCGGGACGGTGGGGGCCACCGCACGAATTCAAGAGGCCCTCAATCGCCGGGCGGCTCAGAAAAGAACGCATCCGCGGTGCGTGACCCGGACGGTTAAGATGGAGGACCCTGGCGATGCACCTCCCGCGCACCGGATTCGAAAGAACAATGACCACCCCGCCGGTTGCGAGCCCGAGCCGCACGTTCCGCGCCGACCCTTTCATCATTGCGCTGCTGATGGCCGCCGCCCTGGGTTTCTTCGCTCCGGCCCGCGGCTCGGCCGCAACGGCGGTGGTGTACCTCACCAAAGCCGCCATCGCCGTAATGTTCTTCCTGCAAGGAGTCCGCCTGCAGCGAGCTGCCGTTATCGCAGGGCTCACGCACTGGCGACTCCAGGTGTTAACGCTCGCTTGCACCTTCGTTTTGTTCCCTGTGCTCGGGCTCGCACTACACGCTGTAGCGCCGGGCCTGCTGAGGCCAGACGTGTGGATCGGCATTCTGTATCTGTGTGCGCTGCCTTCCACGGTGCAGTCTTCAATCGCTTTCACGTCCATAGCAAAGGGCAACGTGCCCGCCGCGGTGTGTGCGGCTACCGCATCGAATCTGCTCGGCATCGTGATCACGCCGCTGCTGGTCGCGGCAATGCTCAACCTCCACGGCAACGGCGGCACCGCCGCGTTCAGCCAGATTCAAAGCATCGTCGTGCAGTTACTCGTGCCTTTCATCGCCGGGCAGGTGCTGAGCAGAGGGTTGCGTCCTTGGGCCATGCGAAACGCCTCGATCCTTTCCTTCACCGACCGCGGCTCAATCGTGCTGGTGGTGTACTCCGCATTCAGCGCGGCCGTGCTCGCTGGCGCCTGGTCCGGGCTGAAGGCGACGGAGTTCGCCACGATCCTCGGCCTCAGTATTCTTCTCCTCGCCATCGTCCTCGCTTTCACGCGCTATACGAGCCGCGCCTTGAAATTCTCCCGTGAAGACGAGATCGCCATCGTGTTCTGCGGATCGAAGAAATCCCTCGCCACCGGCGTCCCGATGGCAAACATCCTGTTTCCCGCGGCCACCGTTGGCCTGGTGATCCTGCCGGTCATGGTGTTTCACCAGCTGCAACTGATGGTCTGCGCAGTCATCGCGCGCCGCTATGCCGCGCAAGCCGAACCCCGCCCGCCAGTGGACCGCGCGCCAACAATCCCTTGACCCGCGCGCCCCCGCCTCGGGACACTGCCCGAAGACCGGCGTAAATCCGGCTCGCAATCGATCTGCACCAAAGGGGCTCCCGCTCGTGAAAATCGCAGACCTGTTCAAGGTTGAAGGCTTCGGCGTCATCGTCACCGGTGGCGCCAGCGGCCTGGGGCTCGCCTTCACCGAAGCGCTCGCCGAAAACGGCGCGCGGGTCACCATGCTGGACGTGGACGAGAAACGCCTCGCTGCCGAGACTGAGCGGCTGCGCAAAGCGGGCTACGACGTTCGCGGCTCCGTGGTGGATGTGCGCGATCACGCGACGCTCGACAAGGCATTCGACGAGGCGGCCGCCATCCATGGCAGGCTCGACGTGGTGTTCGCCAACGCGGGGGTCGACTCCGGCCCGGGTTTCGTCGGCAACTGGGTGGGGGCGGATCGGCCTCGCACGCCGGAAGGGGCCCTCGAGAACTACACCGATGAGCGCTGGAACAAGGTGATCGACATCAACCTGAACGGTGTGTTCGCCACCCTGCGCGCCGCCGCCCGCCACATGAAGCCGCGGAAATCCGGCCGCATCATCGTCACCACGTCGCTCGCGGCGCTCAAGAACGAAGCAGTCATCGGCTCCGCTTACATGGCCGCCAAGGCGGGCGCCGCCCACCTCATGCGCAACGTGGCGCTCGAGCTTGCGGCCTTCAACATCGCGGTTAACGCCATTGCGCCGGGCTTCTTCATCACCAACATAGGCGGCGGCCACGCTCACAACCCCGCCACCCAGGCGGCCGTGTCGAAAGTCGTGCCCATGCACCGGGTTGGCTTCCCCCCGGACATAAAAGGGTTGGCCCTGTTCCTCGCCTCCCCCGCCTCGGGATATGTCACCGGCCAGCAGATCGTCATAGACGGCGGCTGGGGCCTCGGCGAAGTGGATTGAACCTGCGATGGCTGGCGGCGGCGGCCCGGCAGCACTTAAGATAAACACGCTGACCGATCCACGGTAGCCGCACAGACGGCCCGGAACCGGTCGGGCTCCTCCGGGTGATCGGCCCTGCCGTTCAGGCGGCATTCGGCTTCACCGCGTACCTTGGCGCATCCACAATCGATACATGAGGTTCATGAACATGAAGGCGCTTTATTCCCTGGCACTGGTGGCGGCGCTGGCCACCGGCAATGCGTACGCTGCGTGCTCCTATCCCGCCGAGCCCGATGCGCTACCGGATGGCAGCACTGCGACCCTCGAGCAGATGGTTACTGCGCAGAAATCCGTGAAGGCCTTCGATGAGGCCATCAATGCCTACACTTCGTGCCTGAAGCTCGAGAGCGATGCGGCGCTCGCCAAGGTTGCCGACAGCTCGGGCGATGCGAAGAAGAAAGACGAGCAGAAGAAAGAACTCGAGCGGATGCAGATCCAGAAGCACAACGCCGCTGTCGAGGCCGACGAAGCCCTGGCCGCGCGCTTCAACGAACAGTTGAAGTCGTACAAGGCCAAGAACAAGAAGAGCTAGACGGTTCGGGCAGGCGGGCACGGCCGGGCGCG
>JBDTUL010000823.1:0-2793 GCA_040007735.1 Gammaproteobacteria bacterium
GAGAGGGGTGATCTGCCTCGTTGGGCTGCTCGATTAGTGCGCCGCCGCTAGTCCGCCTGGCGACTGGAACGCATCATTCCCTACGCGGCACTTCCGGATTCCCGTGGGCACGAGGGTGATGATGGCTGCTGCTCTCATACATCCCAATCGCACAATGAGACTATGAAATGCCTGAGCAAAGAACAGGCAAAGGACTGGTGCGGAGAGCGGGGCATCCAGGCAAATATCGGAAGCGGCTTAGTTTCACTTCGGTATGAAGCGTCGGGAACGCCGTGTTTTCAGGCAAGCCTCGCGCTGGAGCCACCGCGGTTGATCGCCCTGGCCCACGGGCTGCTTCTTCAGGATCTCGCGAACCCGGACCCGCAGGACTTTGCCGGTGCCCTTGTGTGGTTTCGCGAGTGGGACATCTGGAACGAGGCATCAGAGCGCGCCGGCGCTCGGATGCTGGCACTCGTGCGCCGCGGTCTTGCTGGTGGGGATGTTCCGCCGATGCAGAGCAAAATGCGCGCCGACTGGTGACGGCCTTGGTGGAGGCCGGCAATTTCGCCGGCGACGCCATTCGAAATACGCAGCTACAAATTATCGCGGCGGGTATCGCTCTTGTTGGACCAGAGCAAGATGCGGCAATCGCATTTGCTGGCGGTAGAGGTTGGATTGCCAACGGGCCTCAATCTGGAACCATCGTTCTGACGCCGTCTGGCTGGGATTGCGGCACTGCCTAAAAGCCCCAAAGGGCTGGAGCGCCCCGCTGAATTGATCGGCAAACCCGGAGGCGACGCGGCGGGGTCGCGCCGCAGCGCACTGACCAGGATAGATGCCGAGTCGAGTGCTAAGGACGCTCATTGCGAAACGCCTTGCGCCACAAAGAATTGGGAGCGGCGATCTCCGCCATCAGCTCATCGATCCGGTGCGGGTCGGTCTCCCATACTCGAGATACAGCTGCAGCCATCTGCGTTCGTGTTCCCATAAGGTAATCACGGACGGGGCTGTGTAGGGGGCGCAAAGCGTGCAAGCTCGTTGCGACGCTGAGGTCATCTATCAGTGCGAGGGACGCCGAGAATGCGTCACGCCATGCCCCGGCCCCGAGAGACGTGATTAAGTCGACTCCCTTGGCAACCAAGCCGGCCGACGTGTTGCAGATATACATTCGGTTGGCGAGCGCGTTTTCCCAAGACTTCCGCCATTTGCTCTCCCAATCACGCACCAAGTCGTTGTGGTCGGCAATTGACGTGCGGGGGTCGGTCAGCTGCTCGTGCAGCGCAGTGGTATCGGCCCTAAGACGCCGATGGGCAGCTCGCATGTCGAGCAGGCGCTCCATAACCTGCTCGAATGAGCCCGCGCTCTTAAAAAGTGTTAGGGCGAGAGGGGGCGCATCAACGAAGGTGAAGCCGCGCCTTGGCGGGCCGTTGCGCTGAATCTCCGCGTGCAGCAAACGTGCATCGCTCGCGAGCTTACGGCTTCGATGCACCAGGTCGAAGGCCGTATGTTCGAATTTCGGGCGGCGCCCCAAGCCGAAGTTGTGGAGGTTGCGCAGCAGTACGGTCGCGGGCAGGCCGAGTTTCGCCTCCGCCCCTAACAGTCGAGTGATCTCAAGATCCGCATCGATAACGGTCGCGCTGGTCAAGCCTGAGCGCGAGGCAGCTTCGGCGGCGGTTACGATCTCGAGAGGCGGTGCCGATAGCCGCGGTAACGCGACCGGCTCCGCTAGCAGCCGGAACACCCCAGCATCGCGCAGTGGTTGGATGGCCGCGAGGTAGTGGCCGGGCGTCGTATCAGCTTTCCCAACCAGAATGATGTGCTCGCGCAGCACAATTTCGTCGATCAGGGTGCAAAGGTCCGCGAACTCAACCGGAAAGAACCGGCGACGAAGATGATAAAAGACCTTGGCTACCCCGCTAAGGTCGGCAAGGCCGACGTTTGGTGGCAGCGCGCGGTGGTGGAGCGTGGGCATCGGGTCGAGGCTCGTGATCTGAGAAAGAGCGATTCGTCGGGCTGATTATAACCCAGCGCGCTCCCGAATCCGTCGACTAGGTACCCTGCTGGTACCCCACCGCAAACCGCCCGGCGCGCCGGGCAGGGAGCGCCCGCTCTAGTGTGTTGATATCTCATATGAATTATTGGCGACCCCGGCAGGACTCGAACCTGCGACCCTCTGCTTAGAAGGCAGATGCTCTATCCGGCTGAGCTACGGGGCCCGAGGGCCGTCGGATGCCGCAGGACGTGGCGTACGGCAGCCGCAGTGAGCATTAGCCGACGGCGGAACCTGGCGCAATATTTGCCTGCCGGAGTCGTGGCATCGCCAATTCTCGGGAGCTGTAAGGGCGCATCTTCCGCCGCATCGTCCATCAGGGATCAGTCGGCAACAATGACCCGCGCCTGAAAAAGCGGTTCGCGCGGCTCGACGCCCGCAAACGGCGAGCCTTCTTCGAACCACGAGCGAGGCGCGGATTGGCCCCACAGCGTCTGCCGGCGCGGGTCGCGCAGCGACCATCGGATCGGCGCGTGGTCGGGGTCCATGGTCTGGTAGTCACACGTATAAAGCTCGGTCCGATGCCCGTCGGGACAGCGCACATAGAGAAAGAAGGCGTTCGAAATGCCGTGGCGCCCGGGGCCGCGCTCCAGGTTCGCAAGATAGCCGCTGGTCGCCATGACGTCACACAGGTGAATGATGTTGAGCGCCGTCGGCACCCAGTAGGCGAGGTGATGCAGCCGCGGCCCGCGCCCATTGGTGAGCGCAAGATCGTGGACGTTGCCCTTGCGATGGATCCAGGCCGCCGCGATGCGCCCGTCGGG
>JBDTUL010000824.1:0-2767 GCA_040007735.1 Gammaproteobacteria bacterium
CTTGCGCCCGCCTCCGCGGATGACTTGGCGGGCCGGCTCGGCGTCCAGCACTACCCCGTGCTGGTCACGGCCACCGGCATCGAGCAATGACATGGCTCAGCCGCATGCGGTCGAGGTGCTGCTGCGACCCGCCGTCGAGCTCTACACGGTCATGGCGTGTGTCCTCGCCGCGGCGCTTTCACTCTGCGCTCCCTGGTCGATCGCGCTAAGCCCGTCGATGGGATGGGGCGCAGCGACCGCGTTTCTCGCGCTCGCCGTTCTGCGATTCGCACAGGCGCTCACCATCCTGCGCTATCGCCGCAACATTCGCCGCCTGCCCCGCTACGTCATGGCGAGCCGCGACGTTCCCGTGAGTCACCAGCGCCTTTTCATGGGTCGAGGGTTCAGCTGGGATCAGCGTCACACCCACCGGCTCATGCAAACCTATCGCCCGGAGTATCGCCGCTACGTCGAACCGACCGCGCTGTTTCGCCTGGCACGCCGGCTCGAGCAACGCCTGGACTTCGCATCGTCTTCGCAATCGCGCATTGCGCGCATCACGAGCTGGGATCATCCACTCAACCCGGTGCGGCCGTTACCCCCTGTCGGCGGTCTGCCGCGATTGCACGGCGTCGAACTCCACGAAGTCGATGTCACGCTGCCCCTGAGTGAGCGGGTCGGTCACACCCTGGTTCTCGGCACCACGCGTTGCGGAAAAACGCGTCTGGCAGAGCTCTTTCTGATTCAAGACATTCGCCGCGGTGAGGTCTGCATCGTCTTTGACCCGAAGGGGGATGCGGACTTGTTGAAGCGGATGTACGTGGAGGCGAAGCGCGCTGGGCGCGATCGCGAGTTCTATGTATTTCATCTCGGGTGGCCAGACCTCTCTGCGCGTTACAACGCCGTGGGCCGATTCGGCCGTATCTCGGAAGTCGCCACCCGCATTGCCGGACAACTGAGCGGTGAGGGCAACAGCGCTGCGTTCAGGGAATTCGCGTGGAGATTCGTCAACATCATCGCGCGAGCGTTGGTTGAACTGGGACAACGACCGGACTACCTCCTGATCCAGCGCCACGTCGTCAACATCGATGCGCTCTTCATGGAGTACACCCAACACTACTTCGCGAAGTCCGATCCCAAAGCGTGGGAGGCCATCGTCCAGATCGAAGGCAAGCTCAACGACAAGGCGATCCCGCGGAACATGATCGGCCGCGAGAAGCGCGTCGAGGCCATCGAGCAGTACCTCTCCCAGGTTCGTGTCTATGATCCCGTACTCGACGGCCTGCGCAGCGCGGTCAGGTATGACCGCACCTACTTCGACAAAATTGTCGCGAGCCTTCTGCCGCTGCTCGAGAAACTCACGACCGGAAAGATTGCGCAGCTCTTGGCGCCCAACTATTCCGACCTCAACGACCCGCGCCCAATTTTTGATTGGGTACAGATCATCCGCAAGCGCGCCATCGTCTATGTGGGGTTGGACGCGCTATCCGATGCGGAAGTCGCCGCGGCGGTCGGCAACTCAATGTTCAGTGACTTGGTCTCGGTAGCCGGTCACATCTACAAGTTCGGCATCGACGACGGGCTGCCCGCAAGCGCGGGCGCCGATGCGAAGATTCCGATCAACGTTCACGCCGACGAATTCGCCGAGTTGATGGGCGATGAGTTCATCCCAATGGTGAACAAGGGCGGCGGCGCGGGTCTACAGGTGACGGCCTACACCCAGACCATGAGCGATATCGAAGCCCGGATTGGCAGTCACGCCAAGGCCGGGCAAGTGATCGGGAATTTTAACAACCTGATCATGCTTCGCGTCCGTGAGACCGCCACTGCCGAGTTGTTGACAGACCAGCTTCCCAAGGTCGAAGTGTCCACGACGCAGCTCGTGAGTGGCTCCACCGATAGCTCTGATCCACAAGGCCGCGTCGCATTCACCTCCAACACGCAGGACCGCGTTGCCACGACAAGCGTCCCGCTCATCGAGCCTGCGCATGTCGTGGCGCTCCCCAAGGGCCAGGCGTTCGCACTGATAGAGGGTGGATCGCTGTGGAAGATTCGCATGCCGCTGCCCGCGCCCGATCCCGACGACGTTTTGCCGAAAGACCTGCAGGCGCTCGCGGCCTACATGCGCCAGCATTACGTCGAAGCAGGCGACTGGTGGGAAGGTCGGCCCCCGTCCTCCGTGCAGGAACAGGCGCTCCCTGCGGATTTGCTCGAGGACGGTGGGCGACCGACGCCGGTTGAAAGCGGCCGTTCGGATGAGTGATCCGGCAAGGCCAGCAGAACGCCAGCAGGCGCAACAGCAAGGGTTGATTGCGGGCTTGATCACGCTGCCGATCCGGCTCTTTGGCGTGCTCTGCGGGTCGCTCCTCCTTTCCGTCGTGATCGAGTGTCTGTGCATGCATTTCTTCTGGCCGCAAGAGCGTTGGCACCATGCCGAGCGGATGCTGGAATTTGAGCTCGATCAGCTCTCCGTGTATTTCACTCAAAGCCTTCTGGTTCGGGAGCCCGCGCAATCCGCGCAGCGACTGGTCCATTGGACCTACCAGCACGTCTTCGTCAACACGCGGATGCTCGATTGGGCGCATGAGGCCTCCGCCCGCAATCACACCGGTGCCAGCAGCGCCGCAGGGTTAAGACGACTCCTGGGCCTGGCCTATGTCAACGTGGAGGCGTACGTCGTTGCGGCCGGCTATACGTTGCTGACCTTCCTGGTTCGACTCGTCGTTTTGTGCCTGACGCTGCCACTGTTCTGCCTCCGGGAGCCGTGGGTGCTCCGCCTGGCAGCACG
>JBDTUL010000825.1:0-2748 GCA_040007735.1 Gammaproteobacteria bacterium
ACGCCGGCCGGACCCAACCCCCGGATTGCGAGGCGGACCCATGCTCACTCCCGCTGAAGCGGAAAAGCTGATCGGGGAGCGCCTCGCGTGCCTTCCCATCGAGTCCCTGCCGCTCGCGCAATGCGCGGGCGCAGTGCTGCGCGAGAACATCTACGCCGAGCGGGACCAGCCACCGTTCGACCGGGTGGCCATGGACGGCGTGGCCCTGCAGAGTGAAGCGGCGCGCGGCGCCCGCCGCTTTCGCATCCAGGCGGTCCAGGCTGCGGGTGACCCGGCGCTCACGCTCACCGCTCGCACCTCCTGCATCGAAGTGATGACCGGGGCGGTGCTGCCCTGCGAGTGCGACGCCGTGGTGCCGGTGGAGCAAATCACCAGCGCCAGCGGCGAAATCGAGCTCGGCGCCGACGTCACCGTCGAGGCCTGGCAAAACGTTCATCGCCGCGGCACCGACTCGCGGCAGGGCGCATTGCTTCTCTCCGCCGGCACCCGCCTCACCGCGCCGGAGGTGGCCATTGCCGCCTCGGCGGGAATGGCGCGCGTTCGGGTCAGCTCGCAGCCGATGGTGGTGGTCATTTCCACCGGGAACGAACTGGTCGAGCCCGGCGAGCCCATTCTTCCCCACCAGATTCGTCGCTCGAATGCGTACGCCGTGGTGAGCGCCTTGCGCCGCCAGGGCTTCCAGCGCGTGGCAGACGATCACGTCATGGACGATGCGGGCGAACTCAAGCAGCGCCTGAAATTCCACCTCGACACCCACGATGTGCTGATCCTGAGCGGTGGCGTGTCCATGGGGCGGTTCGATCTGGTGCCGCAGGCCCTTGAAGAGCTGGGTGTGCACGTCATATTCCATAAGGTGGCCCAACGTCCCGGAAAGCCCTTGTGGTTTGGCGTCGCTCCGTCGGGCGCGGCGGTGTTTGCCCTGCCCGGCAACCCGGTCTCCACACTGGTGTGCCTGGCGCGCTACGTGATCCCGGCGCTGTTTGCCGCCATGGGGGAAACGCCTCGCGCTCCCGACAAGATCGCGCTCGGCGCGCCCATGAACGTGAGCGCGGCCTTCGCGTTTTTCCTGCCGGTGCGGGTGGAAGTGGACGATTGGGGCCGTGCCTGGGCCTCGCCCTCCCCCACCAATGGCTCCGGGGATTTCACTGCCCTGGCCGGCACCGATGGTTTCGTCGAATTGCCGCCCGGACCGAACGCGTACCCGAAGGGCTTTGTCTCACGCTTGTACCGGTGGTAAGAACAGTAGAGCCCATGCCTGCACCCGACGTCATCGTTCCTTTCAGCAGCCTCCGCGCTCCCCGGGACACCCGTGGGCGGCCGATGCGGGACCTGCGCATTTCGGTGATGGACCGTTGCAACTTCCGCTGCCCCTACTGCATGCCGCGGGAGAAATTCCACGAGAAGTATCAGTTCCTGCGCACGCCGGAGCGCCTGTCGTTCGAGGAGATCGTGCGCCTCGCGCGGCTGTTCGTTCCGATGGGGGTGCACAAGCTGCGGCTGACGGGGGGCGAACCCCTGTTGCGGGCGAATCTCGCGGACCTGATTTGCGATCTCAACGGCCTGCCCGGGATCGAGGACGTGGCGTTGACCACGAACGGCGTGCTGCTCGCCCAACATGCCGCGGAGCTGAAAGCGGCCGGCCTGAAGCGCATTACAGTGAGTCTCGACAGCCTGAATCCCGAAGTGTTCTCGAAGATGAATGGCGATCTCGGCGCTGTCGAAGACGTGCTGGATGGCATCGACCATGCGCGCCGCGCCGGCCTCGACCCTATCAAGGTGAACGCGGTCATCCACCGCGGCATCAACGATCACACCGCGCTCGACCTCGTCGAGCATTTCCGCGGCACAGGCGTCATCGTTCGCTTCATCGAATATATGGACGTCGGCAATCGCAACGCGTGGCGACCCGAGCTGGTGATGCCCTCCAAGGAACTGGCCGCACGCATCAGCGAGCGCTGGCCGCTGGAACCGCTCGAGCGCAACTATCGCGGCGAAGTCGCCGAGCGCTATGGGTTCAAGGACGGCAAGGGCGAAGTGGGCTTCATCTCCTCGGTAACGCAGCCGTTCTGCGGGGACTGCTCACGCGCGCGCCTCTCTTCCGATGGCGTGTTGTACACGTGCCTGTTTGCTAACCACGGCACCAGCCTCAGAGACGTCCTGCGCAGCGGCGCAGACGATGCGGCGGTGTCCGAAGTCATCCGCAAGGTGTGGCTCCAGCGGGACGATCGCTACAGCGAGCAGCGCGCGGATCTGCGACTTCAGGCGGGCAACCAGCCTAAAGTCGAAATGTATTACATCGGCGGCTGATCACATGGCGTCCGGCAAGAACACCGCTCGCGCCCGCGGGCACGGCCTCACACACCTCGACGCCCAGAACCGGCCCGCCATGGTCGACGTGGGCGCGAAGGAAGTTACGCAGCGGGTCGCAGTGGCCGAAGCACGCGTCACCCTGCCGCCAAAAGTGGCCCGAGCGCTGCGCGAGAGCGGTCATCGAACGAAAAAGGGGCCGGTGTTCGACACGGCCATTATTGCCGGCGTGATGGCGGCCAAGCGCACTCATGAGCTGATTCCGTTCTGCCATCCGCTCGGGCTGGATAAGTGCGACGTGCAGATTGAAGCGGCGCGCGGCGGCACCATCATCATCCAATGCCGCGTCTCCGTGCATCACCGGACTGGGGTCGAGATGGAAGCCCTGACCGGCGCCACGGTCGCCGCGCTCACGATTTACGACATGTGCAAGGCCCTGTC
>JBDTUL010000826.1:0-2744 GCA_040007735.1 Gammaproteobacteria bacterium
GTTCCAGTCGGACAGTTTCTTGGATCTGCTGCAACGGGTGACGGGCGAGTATTGCCAGGCATTCGAGCACGCGGATTCCTCTCGCTTCACCGCCCAAGCCTCCCGGCCCGAGTTCACCCGAAACACCGGCTTCAATTGGCTCCCCCTGGACACCCCGCTCGAGGTGGACGACGCCGCTGAGTCTGGCAAAGGCCTCAAGTGCAGTCCCTTCGACTTCGTGCATCCGATGCCAAAAGTCATGGAGGTCGATCTCGAGCCCTCGATACTGCTCTCGCAGACCGAAGAGGGAATCACAGGCGATGTGCATTTCCCGCTGAAGCGCTTTTCCGCGGACACCATGGAAAGGTTCGGACAAGCCTTTCTTGTGCTGATCGATGCGCTGCTCAGGAATCCGGAACGTAACATCAGAGAAATCCCACTTTCCTAGCGAGCTGGGGTCTTTTCACGAAACCTGGAGACTCATGTGTGCTCGATCCTCGGAATTTTCGGACTGCAGCCGGGAGATGACCTAGAAACTTTACGACGCATGGCGCTCGAGCGCTCACAGCGGCAGCGCCATCGTGGCCCGGACTGGAGCGGGGTCTCTGTGGCTGAGGGAGCCATCCTGGTCCATGAGCGAGTCGCGATCGTCGATCCCGTCGGCGGATCCCAGCCGCTGCTCTCGGCCGATGGTGAGCTTGCGCTGGCTGTTAACGGCGAGATTTACAACCATCGCGAGCTGAAAGGCGCGCTGCCGGGCCGCTACGAGTTTCTCACGGGCTCGGACTGTGAAGTGATCAATGCCTTGTACAGAACCGATACCGCGGCCACCTTCTTGAACAGACTCAACGGCATTTTCGCATTCGCTCTTTGGGATCACCGCCGGCGTCGGGTGCTCATTGCCCGCGATCCCATGGGCGTGTGCCCGTTATACTGGGGCCATGATCGTAACGGGCTCCTCTGGGTTGCCTCTGAAATGAAAGCTCTCGTCGGGATTTGTCCGGATGTCGCGCCATTTCCGCCGGGACACTTTTTCAGTAGCGAGGAGGGAGTTCCTACGCAGTACTACAATAAGCCGTGGCGCGAGTACGCTTCGACACAAGGGACCACAGCATCGCCTGCGCAGTTGCGCGAGGGGTTGGAGCGCGCCGTGCACCGGCAACTGATGAGCGACGTGCCTTACGGCGTGCTTCTGTCGGGTGGCCTCGACTCTTCCCTCATCGCGGCTTGTGCGGCTCGTTTTGCACGACGACGTATCGAGGACGAGGACTCCACGGAGGCGTGGTGGCCACGCCTGCATTCATTCGCAATCGGTCTCGCAGGTTCGCCCGATCTTGCCGCGGCGGCAGTGGCGGCCGGGGCAGTGGGCACCGTGCACCACGGATTCCATTTCACGTTCCAGGAAGGACTGGATGCGCTGCCCGAAGTGATACGCCACGTCGAGACGTACGACATCACCACTATCCGCGCATCGACGCCCATGTACCTGCTGGCCAGGCGCGTCAAAGCCATGGGGATCAAGATGGTGCTCTCTGGCGAAGGTGCCGACGAGATATTTGGCGGTTACCTGTACTTTCACAAAGCGCCTTCGCCGCGTGAGTTCCACGAAGAGACGGTTCGAAAGCTGGATACGCTGCATCTCTACGACTGCCTGCGCGCGAACAAGTCGATGATGGCCTGGGGCGTCGAGGTGCGCGTTCCCTTCCTCGACTTGGAGTTCATGGATATTGCGATGAGCCTGGATGCGAGCGCTAAGATGGTCCGAGGTCGAATGGAGAAGGCCGTGCTGCGGGAAGCATTCGAGGGCTATCTGCCCCAGTCGATACTCTGGCGGCAGAAGGAGCAGTTCAGCGATGGAGTGGGCTACGCCTGGATAGACGGGCTAAAGGCCCACGCAGCTTCACATGTCAGTGACCGTGATTTTGCCCGGGCCCCGGCACGCTTCCCGATCAACCCGCCGCAATCTAAGGAGGCGTATTTCTACCGGCGCATCTTCAAGCAACACTTTCCGGATTCCGCATGCGCCAGAACGGTTCCCGGCGGGAAGTCCATCGCCTGCTCGTCGGCGGCCGCAATCGCGTGGGATCGCAGTTTCGCAGCCTCGGCGGATCCCTCGGGCCGGGCTGTTGCGGGTGTCCATGTTGCGTCACTGAGTGCCAGCACGGCGGCTTGACCTGGCGCGCCACTGACGAGTGCCGCGTGGTTTCAGATTGTGAGATTCACATGAGCCAACGTGGATCGCCTGTCGCGTCGGAGGGTCGCAAACGATGGCTCGCGCTCCTCGCGCTTTGCTTGGGCGTGCTTATGATCGTACTAGATGCGACAGTCGTGAACGTGGCCTTGCCCTCGATCCGCGACGATCTGAGGTTCACCGAGACATCGCTCGTGTGGGCGGTGAACGCCTACATGCTCACGTTCGGCGGTTCCCTGCTGCTGGGTGGCCGACTCGGCGATATCTTTGGCCAACGCAGGATGTTTCTGCTCGGCATCACGTGGTTTACCGTCGCTTCGCTGGCCTGCGGTCTGGCGAATACTCGAAATCTGTTTATTGCGGCGCGCGCCGTTCAGGGATTCGGCGGAGCCGTCGTTGTGGCCGTTGCGCTCTCGTTGATTGCAAATGTGTTTACGGCTGGCCCCGAGCGCGCAAAGGCAGTGGGCGTCTACGGGTTTGTGTGCGCTGGCAGCAGCAGCATTGGGCTGCTGGTCGGGGGCGCGCTCACGAGCCTGCTGAGCTGGCATTGGATCTTCCTGGTCAACGTTCCTGT
>JBDTUL010000827.1:0-2733 GCA_040007735.1 Gammaproteobacteria bacterium
CAGCACTTCTGAACTCCGTCGGCCCCACCCCAAACCGCTTCCGAAACCGTCGGGCAAAATGGCTCGCCTCAACGAACCCGCACCGGTCAGAAACCTCACTAACCGACAGCGTTGCGAACCGCTGATCCGCAAGCAACCGCTGCCCGCACTCCAGCCTCACGCGCATCAGCTCCTTGCCGAAGGTCGTAGAGTTCTGCGCAAACAGATAATGGAGATAGCGCTTGGAGATGCCATGCGCATCGGCCACGTCGCCCGGTGTGAGCCGGGACTCGTGGCACCGGTCGCGAAGCGTGCGCGAGAGCCTGCTCAGGAGTTTGTCGCGAGCGCTCGTGGCGCGGCCCTCGGGGCCGGCGGCAAGCGCCAACAGCGCTGCGATCTGCTCGGCGACCACGCCCTCGGGCAGTGCCAGCTCGGTTTCAGCATCAGTGTCGAGCGTCGAGAGCGCCGCCGACAGTGCCGCGCCCCATCCCACCTTGGAAGAAAAAGGCCGCGCCGCGAACTGCTCGGGCGAAGGAAGCCAGTTCCTCAGCCAGTCATCCTGAAACCGTAGCGCCACGGATCGCGTCGGAGACAGGCAGTCGAGCAGGTACGGTTCCCGGCAGTCGATGAGCACGCAATCGCCGGCGCTCACCTGCGTATCGCGGCCATATTGCCGAAAGCGTGCGTGCCCGGTGCTCAGCTGCAGGAGAAAGAAGGTTGCGTAACGACTGCGCGCGATGCGAGCGCGGGTGCGGCGGATGTTCTGTACGTCGGCCTCGACGATGGACAGAGTGGCCGGGCCGAAGGATCGCTGCTGGAGCTTGGCGCTGAAGTGCTCCCGATCGGGGCTGTCGATGTCGATTTCCAGGAATGACGTGCAGATGGTGTCGACCCAATACTCGAGCGCACGGCGTGACTCCACATCCGTGGTCGCCCAGCTTGAATGAGCCGCTCGTTCCAGCGTTGAAATCATCGGCGCCTTGCCCCTCGTCAGCCGCTGCAGAGCATGTTGCTCCGGGCCGGCAGGCCGTGCAAGGCGGCTCGGCCGCCGGGGTTGCCATAACGTCAGGGCACGTTCCCGCTGGCTTGGCAGCCGCACCATGACGGCTCCAACTACGACTACCCGCAGCTTAAGGTCACGGCCAGCAACGGCGCACTCATCGATGTGAGTTGGCCACTGGGCAAGGTCGACCTGCCCGCGCTAAAGCGCATCCGGACTGCCGTGAATGGCCCAGTAAACCGGCAGTCCGAGACGTTCCGCGAACGCGTGGAAGCGCGCGTCGGCACGAAAGGCCGCCGTCTCGGGCATCCACAGGACGCCCCACACCGTGCCCACCGTGCCGAGCGTTGCGAAGTGGTCGAGGGATCGATTCGCGGTTTCGAATGCGGCGTCGAGCGCGCCGAGCTGCGTATACCAGAGCAGGAGGCGTTGCCTCATCGGCCGGTCCAGATCCTGAGCGGCTACGCGCCTTTCCAGCGCCTGAAGTGCGGACACCGCAGATGCGCGCAGCGACGCGTTGCTCAGCGCCTCGAAAACGAGATGGGTGGCTGCCGAGGCGTCCGCAGCGGCGACCCCACGGTCGTGAAGAATGATGGCGCAGGCTTCATCGAAATGACCGGCCCGCACGGCGAGCTGCGACAGGCAATCCGAGATCGGTCCCAGCCCCCTCGACCAACCCAACGTGATGGCAAGGTCGGCGTAGCGGCGCGCCTCCGCATCGAGACCCCTGAGCATCGCTACCATCGCGAGCGTGGACGGCAGCCCTGCGAGAGACGGTGAAAGGGCGAGTGTCTCGCGAAGCGCATCGTGGGCCTGGCGCAGGTAGCCGGGGGTGATCCTCAGGTACATCACGTAAGGGATGACGACCTGGGGGTCACGAGCGTCCCTGTGCAGCGCCTCGTTGAATTGGCGCTCGGCGTCTTGCCACTTGCCGCGGTGAGCGTCGAGCGCACCGAGCACCGCGTGGCCTTGCGCGAGTTTGGGATCAAGTGCCAGCGCCTGGCGCGCGCTCTGTTCGCATCGAGTCAACGAGTCGGGTGTACCTACCTGGAAGACGACACTCAGTTGGTGCGTGTGCGCAAGCCCCAGATGAGCCCGCGCGAAGTGGGCGTCGCGCGCAATGGCTTCCGAGAACAGTTCGGCGGCATGCTTCAGGTTCCGAGCATTGGGGTGAGTGAGAAACGATTGGCCCTGCAGGAATAGCTCGTATGCGTGCGGGTCATGCGTGGACCGCATGTGTCCGCGCCTCGATGAGAGGTCCAGGTCGGCGTCGGCCACTTGTGCATCGCCCGGTGTTGCTTCCCGTTCCCGCACGGCGACGTCCGCCACGAATCGATAGCCGCGCCCCGGAATCGTCGCGACAAACCGCAACGCACCGGGCTGCTCGCCCAGCGCACGACGCAGTGCCGAGATACATTGATTGAGACTGTTGTCCTCGACGACCACGTGGGGCCACAGCGCAGTCATCAGGGTCGACTTGTCGATGAGCTCACCGCGATGCGCGACCAGGACGCAGAGCGCGTCGAACGCCTGCGGTGCAATCAAGACAGGCTGCCCGTCGCCATCGAACAAGGCGCGTCGCCGCGGATCGAGCCGGAAGCGGCCAAACTCGTAGAGCCGGTTGTGCTCCAGCGCTTTCATCTCTCCTCGATAGCCACTCGATAGCCTGTTCAGGAAGATTCAGGGATATATCCAACAGCAGGGCTGTCCCAACGTTAGTCGAACAAAATCAACTGATTGGTAGGTAGAGCGAT
>JBDTUL010000828.1:0-2731 GCA_040007735.1 Gammaproteobacteria bacterium
CGGCTTGCCTGGTCGGCGAGGGAGTTCTTGCGCGGCGACGCGGTGGTCGTGTTCTGCGGGACGCGCGGCGAGCGGGGAGCCATTTTCAGAGATGCAACCTCGCGGCGAGTGATCTCTCGTTCGCCGGTGACGATCGACTTGACCTTGTCTGGCTCCTTCTCGTGCAGCTTTGCAAGTTCGTACAACGTTCGTGGGGAAGTACAACGGCCAGTACGCAAAGCTTCGTCGAGCTCAGGCGGCAGCGTCAACAGCGCGAGGTGATGAGCCACGGTCGTCTGATCGATGGCCATGCGCTTGGCGATTTCGGCGTTCGATTCGCCGGACTCAACGCGCGAGCGCATGAACCTGGCGAGATCGAGAGACGTCAGGCCATGACGTTTCTGGTTCTCGGCGACTTGCGCGTAGACGTCATGGGCTTGCGAGCCGATGACGACGGGCACTGCCTCCAGGCCTGCATGCTTTGCGGCACGCAGGCGCCTGGCACCGAAGAGAACGCGGTAGCGACCATCGCCCAGCGGATGCACAACGATGGGCTGGAGAATGCCGCGCAGGGTGATGTCGTGCGCGAGCTCGGCGATCTCTTCGTCGGGGAACTCGGTCCGAGGGTTGTTCGGGTCTTCCTCGACAAAGCTCGCCGGCACGAGCAATGGCCGTCCTTCGCTGGCCAACGGCTCGAACGAAAGTGAAGTCGAAGAAGCAGGCGTGTGAGCGTCAACGATTTTTTCGCGAGCGCTTTGGGCGAGGGCCTCAACCCCCCAATCCTTCGCCTCGCCTACGAGATCGAGCTGCTCTACCTTCGTTGCGATCCAGGGCATACGCATTGACGCATCGTGCCGCTACCTGCTTCGCGTTGGAAGTCCCCTCTACGGCATCGGCTTCAGGGCTGCGAAGTCCTTCAACGTCTCAGGAAATTCCGCGCCATCCACTGCAGTCTCTTCGTTGTCACAGACTGTTTCAAATCACGGCGTTGTGCTCGCAACCTAGCGCGCCGGCCACGTCTATTCGAGCCGTCCATTCAACATGTACTGGAAATGCGCGTCGCCGCGATTCAAGCGCCATCTCTTAGCACGTCAAGGTAGTCAGCCCACTGCTGCATCATCGTTCGACGCTGATTCATGAACTGAGCGCGGTCGTAAGCAGCACCAAGAGGGCCGGACTTGCCATGAGCCAGCTGAGCCTCGATGACGTCCGGATTGACGTCCAAGTTCTCCACCAGGAGCGTACGCGCCATGGCCCTGAAGCCATGAGCGGTTGCAGTGTCCCTGTCGTATCCGAGACGTCGCAGTGCGGTGTTGACTGTGTTCTCGCTCATCGGACGCGCACCGCCAAGGATGGAGGGGAAGACATATTTTCCGTGCCCAGAAAGGGGATGCAGCTCACGCAGAACTGCAACTGCCTGGCGCGCCAGGGGCACGAAATGAGGACGACCGTTCTGCTTTTCGTAGCGGCTTCTTTTCATCTCGACCGCTGGAATGGTCCACATCGGAACCGTTCCGCCCAATTCGAGTGCAGACCATTGCATTGCGCGAACATTCCCAGGCCGCTGGAACAGCATCGCCGAAAGTTTGAGAGCGATGCGGGTGAGCGGACTTCCTTCGTAGTTCTCGATTGCCCGCATCAGCGTACCGACTGCTTTCGGCTCCGTGACGGCAGCCATGTTCTTCACCAGCACCGGTTTGAGCGCGCCACGCAAATCGGCCGCTGGGTTGTGTTCGCCACGACCGGTCGCAATGCCATAGCGAAACACTTGGCCGCATGACTGCTGCAGCGAGTGAACTGTCTCGCGAACGCCTCGCGCCTCCACTCGTCTCAGACTCTGCAACAGGACAGGTGCCGTGATCTCGGGCAGTGGCAAGGCGCCGAGATATGGAAGGATGTCCTTCTCAAGGCGTTCGAGCCACCGCTTCGCATGCGGCTCGCTCCACTCCGCTCGCTTCGTCTCGTGGAACTCTCGAGCCACAGTCTCGAAGCTGTTGATCGCAGCGCCATCGCGACTGGCTTTGTTCGCCTTGCGTACGGCGCTCGGGTCGACGTTCGAAGCCAGAAGCTCGCGCGCAGCGTCGCGCTTTTCTCGCGCCTTCTTGAGGCTGGTGTCGGGGTAGGTGCCCATCGACAACAGCTTCTCCTTCCCGCCGAAGCGGTACTTCAATCTCCACCACTTCCCACCGCTCGTCGTGACCTCGAGGTACAGGCCTCTACCGTCATAAAGCCGGACCGGCTTTTCACCCGGGACGGCCCTGCGCACTGCGATATCGCTGAGGATGTCTGTTTGCACGAGTTGGGGTAACTGCAATCGTCTAGGTTGCTGCTACCCTGAACCTTACCCTCATTTTCCATGGATCTCAAGAGATGGCGGTAGACCTCCTGAGACACTGCCTTCTGGTCTACGCCCCGCATAAGCGAAAAAAATGGTCCTCGTGGGACCATTTGAGATCTGTAACTGGAGCGGGTGAGGGGAATCGAACCCCTGTATGAAGCTTGGGAAGCTGCCGTTCTGCCATTGAACTACACCCGCGCCGGCCTCGAATTCTATCGGCACGCGACGGCCAACGCGCCGCCGGTCCACTCTTGCGCGCCCGGCGGCGACAGGTTCGGATGAGTTGAGACAGATCAACTGACGCGCGCGCCGAGCCGGTTCTGATCGGGGTCGCCGATGACTCCGACCGCGTCCCCGATCCGCTCGCTCAAGCACCGATTCGTCGGCACGGCCGGCTGGGCGCTGGGCGGTCAC
>JBDTUL010000829.1:0-2730 GCA_040007735.1 Gammaproteobacteria bacterium
GGCAGGCTTCTTCGCAGAAACCGCAGTAGATGCACTTGAACAGGTCGATGTCGTAACGCGACGTGCGGCGCGTGCCGTTGGCCGCAACGTCCGAGTCGATGGTGATGCAGACAGCCGGGCACACCGCTTCGCACAGTTTGCAGGCGATGCAACGTTCTTCGCCGTTCGCATAGCGGCGCAGCGCGTGCAGCCCGCGGAAACGCGGAGACTGTGGGGTCTTCTCTTCCGGGTAGTTGACCGTGTACTTCTTGCTGAAGAAGGTGCGCGCCGTCAGCGCCATGCCCTTCAGCAGCTCCGGCATCAGGAAAGTCTTGAGAATGTTCAAAGCCATTTGATTTGTCGCTCGCTCAGGAGGCCCACGGCCCGACCTTGAAGTGCACCATCACGCCTTCCACGACGATCCACACGATTGTCACGGGGATCAGCGCCTTCCAGCCCAGACGCATGATCTGGTCGTACCGGTAGCGCGGGAACGTGGCGCGGAACCACAGGAAACAGAACAGGCCGAAGGACATCTTGATGCCGAGCCAGAGGAAGCTCGGGGCCATCAGGAAATCCGTGAAGGGATTGCCGGCCGGGAAGTAGCCATCTAGCGGGCTGAGCCAACCGCCGAAGAAGAACACCGCCGTGAGCGCAGCGATCAGGATCATGTTGGCGTATTCGGCCAGGAAGAACAGCGCGAACGCCATGCCGGAATATTCCACGTGGAAGCCGGCGACGATTTCGGATTCGCCCTCGGCCACGTCGAACGGTGCGCGGTTGGTCTCGGCCACACCCGAGATGAAATACACGATGAACAGCGGGAACAGCCAGAACCAGTTCCACGAGAGCGGGCCGCCCGCCTGGTGACGAACGATGTCGCCGAGATTCAGGCTGCCCGCGGCCATGAGCACGCCGACCAGCGCAAAGCCCATGGCGATTTCATACGCCACCATCTGCGCGGCCGAGCGCATGGCGCCGAGGAAGGCGTACTTCGAGTTCGACGCCCAGCCCGCGATGATGACGCCGTACACACCAACTGACGTGAGCGACAAAAGGAACAGCAGCCCGGCATCGATGTTCGCGACGATCAACTCAGGCGACAGCGGAATCACCGCCCACGTGGCGAAAGCCGGAATCAGCGTGATGGCGGGAGCGATGCGGAACAGGAACTTGTTGGCGTTCGCCGGAAGAATGACTTCCTTGATGAGCAGTTTCACCACGTCGGCGAACGGCTGACCCAGGCCGGGGAACAGCCCGAAGATGCCGACGCGGTTCGGCCCCTTGCGCAGCTGCATGTAGCCGATGACCTTGCGCTCGGCCAGCGTCAGCAACGCCACACTGATGATCAGCACAATGGTGATGAGCAGAATCCACGCCGTCGACTGCGCATACGGCGGCAGTGCGTCCCAGGTGGCGGAAATGTTTTGCAGCGCGTTCGGCATCGTGAGCTCAGTAATGCGCGGGAGGAGTTCGGCCTTCGCGTGTCTTCTGCAGCGAGGGCGCGCGACGCACGAGGGCGTCCGACTGATACATGTTGAGGTCGACCACCGGAACGGAAACCGGCGCGCCGTTCACGGTGTGCGTTCCGGCATAGCTGTTCGTGGCGGGCTCGCCCGCGGCGCTACGCAGTTCCTCACGAACGTCTTCGGAGGTTTGATACTCGAATCCCGTGAGGTTGAGCAGGTTGCCGAGCACGCGCAACACTTTCCAGCCCGGGCGTGCTTCGCCCAGCGGCGCGACGGCGCCCGCATAGCTCTGCCACTTGCCTTCGAGATTCACATACGTGCCGGAAGTTTCGACGTAGGTGCCGATGGGCAGCATCACGTGCGCGACGTCGCGAAGCTGCGCGCTCTCAAACGGCGTGATCGCAACGACGAAACCAGACGAGGCCAGCGTGCGGGCCACTTCACTATCCAGCGCATCGATCCAGGGCTCCACGCCCCCGAAGAGCACGTAAGCGCCAAGCGCTTTGCTGAGCATCTCTGCGGACGACAACCCCGGGTTCGCGGCCGCACGTCCGCCGGCTTCGCGATGAGGCACGGCACCCGCGATGAACGCACCGGCCGCATTGCCACCTTCCGCAAGCACGCCGAACGAGGCACCGGTCGCCTGAGCAATGGCCGAAGCGAGAGCACGAAGGTCTGCGTAAGCCGAGTTACGCAGCGCCAGCGCACCCAGGATCACTGCCCGCTTCTCGCCGGAGCGAAGATTCGTGGCGATGGCTCTATGTTCGTCGCTGACCTTGGCATCCCGCACCGACGCAGAGAGATGCGCGGGCACCTGAGCCGCCCCACCCTCACTGGCTGCCGACAGTATCGCGGCCAGCTCTGCAACCTGCGTGGCCGCCGACGATTCCAGATACGCGGCAACCGGGAACAAATAGTCGAAGCGCGCCGGGTTGACGAAGCTGACCTTCGCCCCGCGGCGCGCGGCTTTGCGCACACGATGCGCGAGCACCGGTGCTTCCTTGCGGATGTTCGCGCCGATGAGCAGCAGTGAATCGAGCTTCTCGATATCCGCGATAGCCAGCCCCAGCGTCGGATAGGCCGGATCGGCCGCCTGGTCGCGGAAGTCCCGCTGACGCAGGCGATGATCGATATTCGATGTGCCGAGCCCGCGAGCGATGCGGCCGAGCAGATAGAGTTCTTCGGTGGTGCTGGAAGCGCTGGCAAGCACGCCGAGGCTGAACGCCTGCGCACGCAGCTTCGTGGCGACGAGATTCAGCGCCGTTTCCCAATCGACCTGCTT
>JBDTUL010000830.1:0-2709 GCA_040007735.1 Gammaproteobacteria bacterium
GGGTCTCGACCGGTTGCGGTTGCTGTCCGACCTGGACGGCATATGCAGGCGCGCAGCAGAAAAGAATCGTGAGCAAAGAATTCATGAGGGCGGGAATCGAGAGCTTACGAAAACGGCTCGAAAATTAGGCGGTCCAAGTGCCTTGGCCTGCCCGGACGCACCGGAGGAAACGCGAACGCAGGGGCGAGCCCCCGCGCATTGCGTCCTAGCTTGCGCCATGAAGCTCGCCGTCCAGACGAAGCACTTTTGACGGGTGGCGATTGGATCTTCGAGCCCAAGTGGGACGGTTTCCGCGCCCTGATCTTTCGCGACGGCCGCGAGATCTTCATTCAGAGCCGCGATGCGAAGCCCCTGGCCCGCTACTACACCGGGCTGCCCGAGCCTCTGCGCAAGCAGCTCCCGAAGAAATGCGTGCTCGATGGGGCACTTTCATCCCTGAAGGCATGGAGTTCGATCGCACGGACAAGAGCTGAGCGCGGATACACGGCTGTACGAGTCCACTGGACGTGGATCCAGCCTCACTCGAGCAGAAAAGTTCCGGACAGTGTCGTTCGCGGCCAACTACTGGCTGGGGCTTACCCAAGCTGAGGACGCCCGTTCCGCCGCCGCCCTACTTCTTCTCATCTTTCACAAGCGCTCTCAGCGTTTTCTGAAAGTCCTTGACGCGAACCGGCGTCTGCGAGGCCCAGGCACTTTTCCCGGCCTCTACTGCAGCTTCTTCGTATTTCTTTTCCATGATCAGTTTCCAGGTCTTTTTGTGAATCGTGTTCCACCTCGTTCCCAGTTGAAAATTGACAGAGGCCAGATAGACGCGGAAATTCGAATCGCTGATGCCGGCCTGCGAGGCCTGAGAGTTGGCTGCGGATACCGCTGTGGCGCTGTCCTTCTTGAAGAACGCCGAGACCTGCTGGTCTGTTATCGTGTCACCCACTTTGAGCTTGTCTGTCGCCGTGACGAGGTGGCCAATTCCTACCGTGGGTTTCCCTCGAGAGTCCAAATAGACTTTTTTCTTGACACCTTCGCGATCCTTCAACAGTTGTTCCAAGCTTGCCATCAGGATCCTCTTTCAATCGTTCCAGATCGGAACGCGTTCGAGACTTGCACGGTAGCGGTCACGGGGAGCAGGATCGTCCACCTGCGCAACAGACCTGTCAATGGCTGAGTGGACACAAGAAACTTGTCTGTTCCGGCAAAGGGAGCGGTGGCTTCCATGCTGAAATTTGCCGGGGAGCCAAACGGATGATTCGCTCGCGAAAGCGCGGCCTCGCGAGGCGAAAACGTGTCAAGCCCATCGAGAGCATTCTGCACGACCATCCGACGCAGATCCGATGGAGACCCTCGAGTGGATCGCCATCGGTCTGATCACGCTGGAGATCGTGCTCTCGCGGCGCGCCTGGCATGGAACTCCCCGCACCGCGGCGAGTTCAGCGCCCAGCCGCCAGTCCGTGACTGACCAGCAGCAGGTCCTCGTCCTTGATCAGGCCGATGCCCTCGGCGTAGACCTTGAACTCGCTCTCCTGCTTGTCGAGTCCGGTGCTTTCGTGCGTGCGCAGGCATTTCTTGAAGACTCCCGCTGGCGTCTCGAGCGTCGATCCGAGGTCCACGATCTCGGCGCGGTCCATCGCCACACCGGGCGCGATCTCCTGGTAGTACTTCGCTCCGACTCTCGGCGATCCTGGCACGACGAGGCCCGCGCGGGCGCCGTTCACGCCGGCGGACCAGACGCCGGGATGGTCGCGGATCTTGCCGTCCTTGTAGACGTCGACCTCTTCTCCGAAATAAAAAACGTCATTGGTCTCCTTGCAGATCGCGAAGAAGTTGCGCGACACCTCTTTGAGCCTGCCATCCTCCAGCTCGCGCTCCTCGACCACGCGCGTCAAGACGTTTCCGACTTGATGAGTCTCGTTGAGCACCGTGATCGTCAGCTTGTCATCGCCGTCCGCAAGCACGAGTTGATAGCCGGGCTCGAGCACGAAATACGGGTTGCGCCCAGTGGTCAGGAAGGTGCGCTTCTCGATACCGAAGTCGCGCTGAAAGTCCTCGTCCTTGACCTTTGAACCCTGCGAGTTGCATGCAACGAATGGTGCGACCGCCAGACTCGTGACCATCCAGCCCCGGCGCGCGAGAGAGAATCGAATTGCAGGTACCTTATTCATGTGCTTGATCTCCAACTGGGTTTCCGTGAGCATCCCGTTCGGGCTTGCATGGTAGTAAGCCTCGCGCCTGGAGCATGACCGGCACATGAGGTGCCCAGGATCGGGCTGCCTCCAGGTTTCCGAAGGGGTAGTCTGACCCGGGCCGGTGCATCCTTCACCTTGGCTTCATGTCCCAGGTGGGAAACTTGCAGTTGTCCCTCGCCGCCACACTCACTGTCCATGCGCCTGCTCATCATCGAAGACGAAGCCGACCTCGCCGACGCGCTTCAGCGCGCCTTGACGGAGGAAGGTCATGCCGTCGACGTCGCGCTCGACGGATCGACGGGGCTCTACAAAGCTCAGAGTTGGGATTACGACGTCGTCGTGCTCGACCTGATGCTGCCGGGCCTCGACGGGCGTGGGGTGCTGACGAAATTGCGCGATTCGAAGACGACGCCGGTGCTCGTGCTCACGGCGCGCGGATCGATCGGCGACAAGGTGGCGCTGCTCGATCTGGGAGCGGACGACTACTTGACCAAACCCTTCGCGCTCGACGAGCTCCTGGCGCGCATTC
>JBDTUL010000831.1:0-2704 GCA_040007735.1 Gammaproteobacteria bacterium
TGGATCCTTCTTTGTACTTCGCGCCACGTCGGCCGCAGCCAGGGCTCTGCGATAGGCGGTTCCCTTTGCCCGTTGCCACTCGGTGACGCGCATTAGCGCCACGTCCTCGGCCGTCGACTTGCCGTCGCCCGAGTCACCCAGCGTCAGCAGGTAAAGCGACAGCGGCTTGATGCCAGCCATCGTCTCAACGTTGAAGAGTCCCTGCGTCAGCAATGACGCCGCTCCGAGTAAGCACTGCCCGACCATCGCCGGGTTGAGCTGGCCTTGATCGGCAATGACACTGCAGGCTTGTGCGAGCGGCCCCAATGCATCGATCGGATAGTCGCTCTGCGATGTAGTGATGGGCTCTAAGACGTCACGCGCGGCGGCGAGTGCGGCCTTGCAATCGATCTCGCTCGCGGGTTCGACGTTTGCGTGAGTCAGGACGGCAAGATCATCGGCTGCGATACCACCCTCGAAGGCGCTCATTGCGATTCCCCGTGGGCCGCTGTCTTATGCCGACCCGACCATACGTCGCACCAGTCCGTCCCGCTGGTTTGTGGCACCACCACTTTGCAAGGCAGATGTGCTCGCGAAGCCCGAGTTGCCAAGGCCTTGGCGGCTGACGTGCCGATTGGATCAGCGTCTGCGAAGACAATTAGTCGTCCAATGTCGCTAGGCCACTCAAACGCTGCTAGCCCGTTCGCGCAATAGGCGGCGACTGTCGGCACACCGGACCCAAGCCAAGCACTGAGCGCAGTTTCTATTCCTTCTGCGACGCCGAGCACGCCCCGGGGTACTGGACTCGCGAGACGTATCGATGCGCCTCTCAAGGAGCCTGCAGCTCTTGTGAGTTTTTTGACCGGCGAGACGCTTGCCTTCAGTCCTACTTCGGTAAGGTACGTGCGGTGCAGTGCCACCAGTTGGCCGTCGGCGGCCGCGAGCTGGGCAACCATCACCGGATACGGGCCCGAGGGCGTCCCGGCGTCCCAGTGGAATTGGGCGGCGGCAAAGCGAATGCAGCGTGGTACGTCCAGATGTTCGACAGCTAGTCGTCGCCGCAGATACAGATCGACGGGATCCCCACGGGAGATTGGCGTACAGGCATCCCACGCCGCCGCCAAATTTGCAGCCTGCTTACACCAGCTGTCCCGCTGCTCTTGGTGCCGGCGCGCAATTTGTCGATTCCGGAGGGTCAAATGCTCCGCGGTTGAGCGGCTTTGCCCGTGGTTCGCCGACAACCAGTGTTCTCTAATGCCACTGCGATGACAGCCAAATACGCCGCCCCTGCGGTCCTCGAACAGCCGGCACCACCCCGCGTCGTCGCCCCGGCGCGCCGAGGTCGCGAAACGGTGCAGTTTGCCGGGTTCAACGGCCTCTGGCGCGTACCCAAGAGCCGCGAGCATGGCATCTCTGAAGTCGTCTTCAGGATGGCCCAGGGATCGCGCTCGCTGGCTGTCCCTGTTTGACGCGAACCCCGCAGCGATCATGCCGAGCTCCCGCACGACATAGACTCCTGCATCAGCGTGATCGCGATCACACTGAAACGTTCCGGATCGATGTAAATCCCGCGCGCCAGTTTCAGAACGGCGCCCGATGCCAGGAGTTCTTGCTCATGGCAGCGGATGAACCAGCGAAGTGATCCCGCCGAGGGGAGGATATGGCTGACCTCGGGTAAGAAATCTTTCCAGGGTCGAATCCGCCGAAAAAGTGCGGCTTGGTCGATCAGTACTCTGTCCATGAGGTGCCTCCCTTGCCGCAAATAGCGGCGACAAGTGGCATTCTTCCAAGGGCAGGGTCGGGGATGTATTCAGTCTTTGAATTCTTCTCCTGCGATCAGCCTGGCAGTCTCTTCCTCCTGAATTTGCCACAGCTGTAGGAGCTCCACGTCCGGCTGGATGGGCCACTCTGGGAGGTCGCGCACCTCGCGCAGAGCCTGAGTTCCTAGAACCCCTCTTTGTCGACGCGTCCGGAACTCCCGGATGGCCAGAGCTCGGGTCGCGATCAAACGCTCTTCGTTTTCCTCTCGTCGCAGCATCCTGGCTTCTTCCAATAGCTTTTGGGCGTACGCTTTGTCGATAGATATGCCGAGACGCGTTCCTACGCTCACAGCTGCAGAGGCGGCCGTTTCGCCCTTCGCGCGCAACTCCAAGAGAATCCCCATCACCTCCTTGAGCTTGTCCGCTGGGACTATCGAGGGACGCCCCGGTTTTAGACGAGACACCTTGATTCGCCCCTTCTCGTGGGCCTTGCAAAACCAGGTGACGATCTCTGGGTCGACTTCCCCGCCCCTCTTAAAGGCCTCGACCAAGCGCGTCAACATGACCGAGCCATCGGTCATCCGATACGCCAGGTCCGAGGTGGAGTCCAAATCCATCTTCATGAGAAAGCTTCCTCAATCGTGCGGGCTCGCGCCTCGATGGACAAGTGAGCGTATCGAGCCACCATCCGCAGGCTCCTATGTCCAAGGGTGTCGGCCAAGAGTACCGAGGATGCGCCTCGCGCGGCGAGATGAGATGCGCACGAGTGCCTGAGAACGTGAAACGGAACGTGACCTACTCCCGCTTCTCCGCAGGCAATCTCCCACGCCTTCCTGAAGTGATGAGGTCGATGTACATCCTTGCCACTGAACAGGAGCCCCTCTGGTAAGCGGTGCCCGGGCATCGCCTTGATGGCAGCAACTGTGGACGGGGTTAAATATGCGACGTGCGGGCGCCCATTTTTG
>JBDTUL010000832.1:0-2688 GCA_040007735.1 Gammaproteobacteria bacterium
CAAATTGGAGGTTCGGCGCCCCGGCTGCGCGGCGCGCCGCGGCTGCGTGCGGCTGTCTGGGAAGACCTGCGTCTTTGGACGTTTGCCTCCGACCCAGCGCGATTCGTGGGGGAAACGAATGTTCTGTTCGTGGGCATGTGGGCGCTCGCCGGCGAGGTGGAAGCGAAGATCGCCGCCGGCCAGTTGAAAGAAGCTCTAAATCTGCAAACAGAGGTAATCCGTCTTCCATCGGTGTTGGCCCCGGCGTCGCTTCGAATCTTGAACAACACCATTCGATTCAATATCGAATCCGGCGAGTTCTCCGACGCGGAGCATGCGCTGGTCGAGCTTCGAAGAGTGACCAGTGAGCCGCTCGATGCGGGTATGGATGCCAGGGTGGCGCGGCTGCGTAAACAATTCCAGAACAGAGTGCGTGATCAGGCGATCCTTGAACTCGCGATGGCACAGGGTGCTACATCGACTGCGCGCGATGCGCTGAACCGCTTGAGCACGCGGGAGCAAACCGATGGTGTTCGGGATGGCGAACTGCTGATGTTCGAAGCTGAGGTGATGTTCGCCGAAGGCCGTGTCAATGATTCGGCAGAGGCTGCGTTGCGTGCTCTGGAGATATTGCGGGTCCGTAGCGCCGATCCCACCCAAGAACGCCTTCGCAATCTCCTCGGGCGCGCTCGTCTGGCGCAGAACCGACCCACTGATGCCATCGCCGAGTTCGAGTCTGCACTGTTGCTGGCCGATGTTCTGTACGACCCCGAACAGAGTCCCCGAACCGCGTTGAACCTCGTCGGCCTCGCCGAAAGCCGCCTGCGCCTCGCCGATCGACCAGGGGCACAAGAAGCGATGCATCGTGCCGAAACGATCCTGTCCCGCCATAAACAGATCGGCCCGCAGTACAGCGGGCCACTGGCGGCCTTGAAGGCCAGGCTGATCGGTGGCTGACGGATCCCGAGCGGTGTCCGGTTTAGCAGCGTCAATCCGTATTAGTGGTCAGAGGCAGCGTTCCGAGGACCGCAGCTCCCAACGTCTTGTACACCCGAGGCCGACATGAACGCTGAACAACTTTCCCGACTGTCCGCGTTGCTCGACGAAGCGCTGGAGCTGCCACGCGCCGAGCGCGAGCCCTGGCTGCAGCGGCTCGAGACAACGGATGCTGCACTGCTTCCTGCTCTGCGCCGGATGCTTCAGCAGCTGCGCGGCGACTCGTTCGTTGTGAGGGCGCTGCCGGACGTCAGATACGTAAGCCGCCGCCAGTTGGGGCGCGCGATGGCCGAACAGCGCGAGGTATGAGCGCAGGTCTCGCGCAACATCCGTGAAGTTCCGTCCGCCGAGACCCTCCTCGAATTTGCTCGGCCCCTCGGGCCGCAGATCGGATGCCTTCTCGATTTCGAGTAACCAGCCATAGATGACGGCGAGCAGAAGTGGCGTCAGCGGGTCCTGCCCGAGCATTCCGCTTGACCAGTCCCAGAACAAATCCGCGACATCGGGGACCACCGCTCCCGGCAGCGCATCGTGCTTCGCCAACAGCCACACAATGAGCGGCATCCAGGCCGGCCCAGAGGGCGCGTTGAAATGCGGCGGGATGGGCGCAACAAGCTGCGACGGATTGACGCCCATCGCCTCCAGCAACTGCGACATGGGCGTGACTTCGACGGCCCGTACAATGCCAATCAGCTCGCGGAGCAACCGGCATTCGTCCGCCAGCATCGTTTCGGATGTCATGTTCAGAAGCCGCGGCGCGGCCTCGGAACGTACCAGAGCGAGCAGCACCGCGCGCCGCCACGAGCCATGCATTGCGGAGCGGCTGACGCGCTGCAATAGCGCCCGCCACTGGGTGTCGTCGGTTCCCTGCTCCAGCGAACGCCTCGCAACCAGTTCGAGTGCCCGCGCGTGGCGCGCACTCACTGGCCGGCTCAGCGGCAGGCGCTCGAGTGCCGTATCGTCGCTCGCAAGCAAGCACGCCATGGCCCACTCGGCCAGTACGTCATGCCGGAAGCCTGCCAGGCCGTTGCCAAGGTCGCGTAGCGTCTCGCTCGCGACCAGCGCATCCACCGCTGTTGAAGGATGGGCTCCTGCATCGAACGGGGTGAGCACCTCAACAGCGTGTGCCGCAGCCGCCTTGAGCACCTGATTTCGTTCGCGCCGACCCTCGAGAGGACCATCGGCGGACCGCCACCATTCATCCATCATCTCGACTTCCGTGCGCGGGGTTGCGCCTCCCGCGGCGATCGCCGCGAGACGGGAGAGGCGATACAGATTGCGCGCGACCTGTCGCGCCGGATGAGCCTGCGCAAGGAGTAGCGCGAGCGGTGGCGCGGCATGCCGCAGCTCGTCGATCTCCGAGGGGATCAGTTCGTCGACAGAGACGGTCGTCGTGCCGCCAAGCTGGGCGATCACATCCGCTGGCAACCAGCTCGGTTCCTCGAGTCCGAAACCTCTTCGCGCCGTGACGATAACTGATACCCCAGGCACCTTGGCCGCCGCGCGCAGCACGTCGGTGACCGTTGGCCGCTCGTCTTCATCGAAGAGGTCCAGATTGTCGATGAAAACGAAGCGCGCCCCCGTGCTGGCGAGATCGCTGAGAAGGTCCTCGGCATGGCCCTCGAAACCCAGCGCCGCGCGCATTGCGAGCCACCCGTGCGGGATCGTGCGGCCGGGACTCAGGACGACCGCTGGACCCTCAAGACCAACAAC
>JBDTUL010000833.1:0-2679 GCA_040007735.1 Gammaproteobacteria bacterium
GGCAAAGAGCCCTCCATCGCCGGGCGGCTTGGAAGGAGGGGTGTTTTCTTGCATAGGCGGCATCTGCCGCCCAACTATTGCGTCGGCGGCAACTGCCCACCAAGCCGATCAGCCGCCGACCTGAGAATGGGCAAAAAGCTATCCACCATCTCCCGCATGGAAACCCGCGACGCCTGCGCACCCACATTCATCGCGGCCACCACTTCACCGACGACGTTGTGCACCGGAACCGCAATAGATCGAAGCCCGATCTCCAGCTCCTGATCATTCAGCGCATACCCCTGGCGCCGAACGCCGGCCAGAATGTCGTCCAGCTTCTTGCGAGTGGGCACGGTGTGCTTGGTGTGAGCGCGAAATTCCGCAGTATCGAGCTGCGCGGTGATCTGTTCCGAATCGAGGTGGGCGAGAAGCACACGGCCGAGCGCCGTGCAGTAGGTCGGCACCCGGCTGCCGACGCGCAGGTTGACGGACATAATGCGACGAGTGGCCGAGCGCGCCACGAACACCACCGACCCTTCTTCCAGCACACCCACCGAAGTCGATTCATCCAGCGTGCGGCTCACTTCTTCGAGCAGCGGCTGCGCGGCAATCGGCATGGGCGCCGTGGAAAGGTAGGCGTAACCCAGGTTGAGCACTTTCGGCAGCAGGTAGAAGGATCGCCCATCCGTCGCGGCGTAACCCAGTTCGCGCAGCGTGTAGAGGCACCGGCGCACCACGGCGCGCGTCAGGCCGGTGGCCCGGCTGACATCCGCAATGGTGAGACGGCGATCGAACCCCGTGAACGCGCGGACCACGTGCAGCCCGCGTGCAAGCGAGGTCATGAAGTCCGGATCGCCGGCGCGGAAGAGTGCGTTATCCTGTTTCGAGGCGTTCATGTGAGGCGAACGGTAACCGAACTGCCGCGTACGCGGTAGTTAAAACCTGCAACACTTGCACTCATATTCCAGTGCCGTTGCATTGTTCGATAATCGAACCCGACGCATCCCCCGCCACGGTAAAAAGGGCGCCCCGAGTGCCCCTGAGCCGCCTGGCCCGAATTTGGAGTTTCTGCATGACCGAGGCTTTCATCTGCGATGCCGTTCGCACCCCGATCGGCCGCTACGGCGGCGCGCTTGCCACCGTGCGAACCGACGATCTGGCGGCCCTGCCGCTGGCAGCGCTCCTCCGGCGAAACACCTCACTGGACCCCGCCGCTATCGACGAAGTGGTGCTCGGCTGCGCGAACCAGGCAGGTGAGGACAATCGCAACGTCGCGCGCATGGCGCTGCTGCTTGCGGGCCTGCCGGTGAATATCCCGGGCCTCACGGTCAATCGCCTGTGCGCATCCGGGCTGGACGCCGTCAGCATTGCCGCCCGCGCCATCAAGGCCGGCGAGGCGGAGCTCATTCTCGCCGGCGGCGTGGAATCGATGTCCCGGGCGCCGTTCGTCATGCCGAAGGCGGATGCCGCGTTCAGCCGCCAGGCCGAGATTTTCGACACCACCATTGGCTGGCGCTTCATCAATCCTTTGATTCGATCCCAGTACGGCGTGGATTCCATGCCGGAAACGGGTGAGAACGTGGCCGCGCAGTTCGCCGTCAGCCGTGTGGATCAGGACAAGCTCGCGCTTCGCAGCCAGCTGCGCACGGCCGCCGCTTACGCGCGCGGGTTCTTTGCGTCGGAGCTCATTCCAGTGGAAGTGCCGCAGCGAAAGGCCAAGCCGATCGCGGTGACGAAAGACGAGCACCCGCGTGAGACGACGCTCGAGCAACTCGGAAAGCTGCCCACGCCGTTTCGGCCCAACGGCTCGGTGACTGCCGGCAACGCGTCGGGCGTGAACGACGGGTCGTGCGCACTGGTCATCGCCAGCGAAAAGGCGGCCGCGCGGTTCGGCCTGACGCCGAAAGCGCGCATCGTGGGTGCCGCGTCTGCGGGCGTCGAACCTCGCATCATGGGCATTGGTCCGGTGCCGGCGGTTCAGAAGCTGCTCGCGCGCACAGGCCTCGACATCGGGCAGATGGATGCCATCGAGTTGAACGAGGCGTTCGCGTCGCAGGGCCTGGCTGTGCTGAGAAGCCTTGGGATTCCGGATGATGCCGCGCATGTGAATGCGAACGGCGGCGCCATCGCCATCGGGCACCCGCTGGGCATGACTGGCGCCCGGCTCGTGACGACGGCGACGTATCAACTGCTCGAGACGAAAGGCCGCTATGCCTTGTGCACCATGTGCGTGGGAGTGGGGCAGGGCGTGGCGATGATTATCGAGCGAGTGTAGGTCGCGCATGTCCTGGCGCGGCTTCGAGTGTATTGGCAATTTTGAGGGAGCAAACGTTTCCGCATGATCAGCGAAGGTGACCTGCTTTGGACGCCGGGACGGGAGCGCGTGGAGCGCGCACACCTGACGGCTTTTATGCGCTGGCTGGAGCGCGAGCGAAAGCTCCCGTTCAAAGGCTATGCCGCGCTGTGGGAATGGTCTGTCACGGACATCGAAGGGTTCTGGCAGGCGCTGTGGGACTACTTCGACATCCGCTCTTCCGCGCCCGTCGAGCGCACGCTGGGCTCGAAGCAAATGCCGGGCGCGGACTGGTTTCCGGGCGCACGGCTGAACTATGCCGAGCATGCCTTGCGCAACGAGCGGCCCGACACTACCGCGATCCTGCATTTGTCGGAACGCCATGCACTGGCTTCCCTTTCCTGGGA
>JBDTUL010000834.1:0-2675 GCA_040007735.1 Gammaproteobacteria bacterium
ATGCGGATCCAAGAGCCCTCAATCCCCGGGCGGCTGAGAAAAGAAAGCTGGCTAGCGGATTACGGCTGAGGGTCTGAAGGCGTCTCGGCAGATGACGCCTCATCAGGGGCCGCGCCTTCGGCAGGAGGCGTCTCCGTACCACCCTCGACAGGGTCGACGGGCTCAACAGCTTCGCCGTCAAGCGCTTCATCCACACGCTCGATGCCTACGAGCCGCTCGCCTTCGGCGAGCCGAATGAGCCGCACGCCCTGCGTGTTGCGCCCAACCACCGAGATTTCGTTGATCGGAGTGCGCACCAGCGTGCCGGTGGAGCTGATCAGCATGATCTCGTGACTGGCCGTCACCTGGAGCGCCGCAACCGTGTTGCCATTTCGATCCGTCGTCTGCAGGGCGATGACGCCCTGGCCGCCGCGGCCGTGTTGCGGAAAGTCATCGAGCGGCGTGAGCTTGCCGTAACCGTGCTCGGACGCTGTGAGGATGTTGCCCTCGCCCACCACGATGAGCGCGATGAGCTCCTGCCCTTCGCCGAGCTTGATGCCGCGAACGCCCGCCGCTTCGCGGCCCATCGGGCGCACTTCGGATTCCGGGAAGCGGATCGATTTGCCGCCGCTGGTGACGAGTACCAGTTCCTTCGTGCCATCGGTGAGACCGACGCCGACCAGGCGATCGTTCTCCGCCAGGTCCAACGCGATGATGCCAGTGGTGCGCGGGCGCGAGAACGCCGTCAGCGGGGTCTTCTTCACCGTGCCCTGGCTCGTGGCCATGAACACGAAATGCTGCTCGTCGTACTGCTTCACCGGCAGCACGGCGTTTATCTTCTCGCCCTCTTCGAGCGGCAGGAGATTCACCATGGGCTTGCCACGCGCGTTACGACCCGCCTGCGGCAGCTCGTACACCTTCAGCCAGTACACCTTGCCGCGGTTCGAGAAACACAGAACGGTGTCATGTGTGTGCGCCACGAATAGCTTCTCCACGAAATCTTCGTCCTTGACTGCCGTGGCGGCCTTGCCCCGGCCGCCGCGACGCTGCGTCTGATATTCCGTGACGGGCTGCGACTTCGCGTAGCCTGCGTGAGAAAGCGTGACGACGACGTCCTGCGGTTCGATCAGATCCTCGGTGCTGAGATCGAGGTGATCGCGATTGATCTCCGTGCGGCGCGCATCGCCGTACGCTTCGCGAACCTGGATCAGCTCGTCCCGGATCACCTGGGTGAGACGCTCCGGGCGCGCCAGGATGTCCGACAGGTCGCCGATGCGCTCGAGCAATTCCCTGTACTCGGCAATGATCTTGTCCTGCTCCAGCCCCGTGAGCCGGTGCAGGCGCATGTCCAGGATCGCCTGGGCCTGCGTTTCCGAAAGAAAGTATTCGTTGCCCACCAGGCCGAGATTCCCCGGCAGCCCCTTCGGCCGCGTGGACATGGCGCCCGCGCGCTCCAGCAACTGCGGCACGATGCCCGATGGCCACGGCCGCGCCTGCAAGGCGTCGCGTGCTTCGGCGGAGGACGGCGAGGCTTTGATCAGCGCGATGACATCGTCGATGTTCGCCAGCGCAACGGCCAGACCTTCGAGGATGTGAGCGCGCTCGCGCGCCTTCGCGAGGTCATAGATAGTTCGGCGGGTGACGATTTCTCGCCGATGCCGCAGGAAGGCATCGAGGATTTCCCGCAGCGACATCAGCTTCGGCTGGCCGTCCTGGAGGGCGACCATGTTGATGCCGAACACCGTTTCCATCGGTGTCTGCGCATAAAGATTGTTGAGGACGATGTCCGCCAGCTCGCCGCGCTTCAGCTCGATGACGACACGCATGCCGTCTTTATCCGACTCATCCCGCAACTCGGAGATGCCGTCAATGTTCTTGGCGCGCACCAGGTCTGCAATGCGCTCGAGAAGCCGTGCCTTGTTTACCTGGTAAGGCAGCTCCGTAACGATGATCGATTGGCGATCACCCTTACCCAGCTCTTCTGTGTGCGTGCGGGCGCGAATGGAGAGACGGCCGCGGCCCGTGCGATAGGCCGTGGCGATTTCCTGCGCACCGTTGATGATGCCGGCCGTCGGGAAATCCGGCCCCGGAATGTGCTGCATGAGACCCGCAAGCGTGAGCGCCGGGTCATCGAGAATGGCGAGGCACGCGTTCACCACTTCGGTGAAATTGTGCGGCGGAATATTGGTGGCCATGCCCACGGCGATGCCGGTTTGCCCATTGATGAGCAGGTTCGGCACGCGGGTGGGGAGGACGGCCGGCTCGTGTTCGGACTCGTCGTAATTGGCCTTGAAATCGACCGTTTCCTTGTCGATGTCCGCCAGCAACTCGTGCGCGAGCCTCGACATGCGCACTTCGGTGTAACGCATGGCGGCCGGCATGTCGCCGTCGACCGAGCCGAAATTGCCCTGGCCATCGATGAGCATGTAGCGCATCGAAAAGGGCTGCGCCATGCGCACCATGGTGTCGTACACCGCGCTGTCGCCGTGCGGGTGGTATTTGCCGATGACGTCGCCCACGATGCGGGCGGACTTCTTGTACGGCTTGTTCCAGTCGTTCGAGAGTTCCCGCATGGCGTAGAGCACGCGACGGTGGACGGGCTTCAGCCCGTCGCGCACATCGGGCAGGGCACGCCCGACGATCACGCTCATCGCATAGTCGAGATAGGATTGCCGCATCTCGTCTTCGAGATTGAC
>JBDTUL010000835.1:0-2669 GCA_040007735.1 Gammaproteobacteria bacterium
CGCAAATCGTCCCAGGCCAGAAACTCGGGCTGCATCGCCAGGCCCAGCCCGGCCCGCAGGGCGGGCACCAAGGCCTCTGCGTTGTTCACCCGCAGGGCGGCCGGCACCACCTGCGCAAACGCGCCTTTTTTCTTGTGCTGAAAACGAAAAAAGAGAGTCCGAGCCGCCCGGCGATTGAGGGCTCTCAGTGGCGCCCACCACCAACAATCGCCTGCCAATTCAAAATCGCATTCCAAAGCAACCTCTGATCCCCCCGATTGAGATCCCGGTGCAGCGGGTTGAAATTGAACGCCACCACGTGTCCCCGCCCCACCGGCAGGTCAAAAATCGCCGGCCGCCCGATGAGCGCAGCTTCTCCCCACACCTGGCCGCTGATCAGAAACGGGTCGGTGCTCCCATCGCCCCATTTCATCACCACGCCGCTCGCATCTTCAGGCCCATCGAGGCACGTAGTACAAAAAGCCATTCGCAGCCATCGCCGCGGGGTCGCATACAACGGGAAGTTCTGCCGAAATACATAAGTGCGCGGTGCATACCCGTAGGCGATGGGATGATCGGGCTGCGCGAACGAAACACGCACATGCGCGCCAGGTGTGCGAGTAAGCGATTCCTGCGCAGCCGCCGCAGATTCCGCTCCGCCGCTGCCCGCACTACGGGGCACGCCACCTGAATCACGCCGAACACCCCGAACGATGCCGCCTTCCAGCGCGAGCATCGAGCCGCTGCCCAGCGTAACGAGCAGCCCGCCGCGCTCGACAAACGATTGAATCTCCGCCAGCCCCTGCCAACCAATGCCCCCGGTGATGTCATCGGAGGCGGCAGGCAGCCCGAAGCTCGGCGTCGCCGCCGTCTTCTTGAACGGCATCGGGCCCCATTCCTTCGGGATGCCGTGAATCTGCTCCGCAAGCTCCAGATCGACGTGCCCATACAGCAGCACATCGTATTTATCCCGCAGCTTGCCACTGCGTATGTCCTCGTCACGCACATATACATAAGGGATGTGCCGCTGATCCAGCGAATAGCGCAACCAGCCGATCGTGTCTGTGTCGGCCCATGGCACCCACACTCCGAGCCGCGGCGCCTTCGCGTCGTGGCGAGCAACGTCTGGCGCGGACGCTACAGCCGTGAAATCCAGCGCGAGTTGCGTGGAGACCGATTCAACCGCCTGCTCGAGCCCGCTTTGCGAAGGCAGAATCCAGGAGCCCGCCGGAAACTCCGTGCCGTTCAGAGAGAACGCATGCTCGGCAATCTCGATCTTGAAGCGCGCCAACCGATAGCGCGCCTCGAGCACGCCTTCCTGCCCTGTATCCTGCAGCACGTAAATGTGCCCGTCGCCCGCCACATGCCCCTGTGGATGAGGCGGCTGCGTTTGAGCCGCGAGCGTCGCGGAACGCACCGCCGGGTCCGCCACCGCCACCACATTCAAGTGATAGTGCGCCGGTAATTCCCAGGACACATCGTCATACGGCTCTCCGCCGTCTTTCGGATACTCCTGCGGCGTGAGCAGATCCACCGCGTAGTTGCGGTAAGGCTGGTCGAGCATCACCACATACGTGCCCGAGGCAAACGTTCCCTCTTTGACGGTGAACGGCGCCGTCGCCCGCTGTACTTCGATCCCTTGCCCCTGCAGGCGCGACACGAGTTGCGCCACGCGCATCGGATCCCCCTGGGTCTCCGGAATCGCGAACGCGTAGGGCGGTTGATCCAAGCCCTTGCGCCACGAGTTGTAGCTCTTCTGATAGAAACCGCGCAGCAGGGCTTTCGATTGAGTGGCCGCGAGATCGAGCGCGGCCAGCGATGCGGTCTCGTTGTAATTGAGGTTGTCCCGCGCGGACCATTTGAACGGCGTCGAAGGCGGCGGCATCACGCGGTACCACTTCGTGCTGGTCTCCTCCGGCGTGAGCTTCTGAACCAGCGTTTCGGCCGTGCCGTTGCCGAAAGTCTCATAGCCACGGCCGATGGCGTTGTGGTTCATCGCCACGGAATCGAGAAACAGGTGCGCGAACGCTTCGCCGAAATTCCACGTGGAGACACCGGGCATGCCGAACCCCGTGAGCGTGTTCACTTCGTGGAAGCTCAGTTCCTGGAATTCGCTGAACGTGATCGGATCGATGTTGGGGTTGTAAGGGCCCGTGCCGTTCCAGGTCATCAACAGTGCAACGCTTTCGTGCAGGTCGTGCACGACCGTGGGGTGCCACGCGTAGAACATGCGATGCACGGCCTTGGTGGATTCGTGCACCTGCTGATGCGCGTCCCGGTTGATGTCGACGAAGGCGTACTTCGACCAGTAGGGCGGTGACTGGCGCGGCAGCGTGGCGAGATCCGTTTTGCCTTTCAGGTAGCGATAGAACCATTCAACCTGTTTGTCGCGCCCATCCGGATTGGAGACGGGGTTGATCAGCACCACGAGATTTTCGCGGATGCGCCTGATCATCGGCTGCTCGGAAACAGCGAGCCGATAGGCGAGTTCCAGCACGGATTCGGTGGAGCCGGTCTCGTCCGAATGCAGGGCCGCGTTGAAATAGTAGATGGGGCGTGCGTCGGCCACGATGCCCGCCACCGCATCCGGCGCGGTCTTGCGGGGGTCTGCCAGCGCGGCGGTTGCTTCCTTGAGATGGTCGAGTTGCTGAATGCCTTTCTCATCGGCGATGGCCAGCATCACGATGTCG
>JBDTUL010000836.1:0-2668 GCA_040007735.1 Gammaproteobacteria bacterium
ATCGTCAGCCACGCTCCGCGTGGGCGCAGGAGATCGATCTCAGGCCGTACAAGGAGAATTTCTGAGCGAAGCCGATTCTTGAGGGCTCGACTATCGGGCACAACTGCCCCGCTACGGTTGGCGTCCTGGATGGACTCCGATAGCAATCCTGTCCCACGGTTTCATCGGTCGTAGCCGCGCAACCACTTCACGCTTGCACCGCTATATCGGTGGAAACACCGGTGATCAACAACCAGAACGCCACCGTCCAGACCCGCTTCTCCGACCTCTGGGGCAACGGCCTGGGCGTCGCCGGGGGCGATCCCGCCGTACGACCATGCCACCCAGGGCTGGTCCTGCCCGACGGTGGTCCGGTCCTCGCGGGACAGCTGCGCAATTCGGCGTCAGACGCGATACCCAGGCCGGCCTCCGGACCGGCGATGTGCTGACGCTCGGCTTATTCTCAGGCAATCGCGTCGAGTGCTTTTTCGACGAGGCTGAACTCAAGAACCGTTGGTGCGAAATGCGGGGGGCGCGTCAATAGCGCAAGTTCGAGCCTAAAGGCCTCAGCTCACAGGACGTCAGCAAGACGCTGTGCAGCTTGTTCCGCCGATTGCGATCGGTCCGGCATCGGATGCCTTGCTGGGTACATCAACACGTCGCAGCGCCAGCGGAATCAGGCCGTGTGATATGGTCGCAGCAATCGCCTGCATTTCCCTCTGATCGGCACCGCCCTCCAGTGGATGAGATGGCCCGACAGCGTGCCCTGCTTGCCAAGCTCACTCGCCCGCGCCTGCACTCGCCAGTGTCGCGCGATCGTCTGTTCGCGCTGCTCGACGCTGGCCGCGATCGCCCGCTTATCTGGGTGAGCGGGCCGCCTGGCGCCGGCAAGACGACGCTCGTGGCGAGCTACTGCGCAGCCCGCAAGCTGGACGCGCTTTGGTATCACCTCGATCCAGAAGATGGCGATCCGGCCACCTTCTTCTATTACCTGGGCATGGCGGCGCGCAAAGCAAGCCCGCAGACCAAGCCCCTGCCGCTGCTCATCCCCGAATACCTACCCGACCTCGATGGCTTTGCACGGCGCTGCTTTCGGTCGCTGTTCCATCGACTCCCTTTGGGCTCGGCGATCGTGCTCGACAACTATCATGAGATCGTCGCCGATTCGGCGTTGCACAAGATGTTCGCGGTCGCCGTGCGCGAAGTGCCGCCCGGCGCCACATTGGTGGTCGTCAGCCGCGGTGGCCCACCACCGGCTCTGGCACGCACGCTCGCAAACGACATGGTGCAGAACATAGGCTGGGACGCGCTGCGCCTGAGGCAGGAGGAAAGCGAAGCGATCGCGGCCAGCCGCGGCGAGCTCGAGCCCGGCGTGGCACTGCAACTGCACTCGCAGTGCGACGGCTGGGCAGCAGGGCTGATACTGATGATCGAGCGGGTGCGGGGCTACGGCGAACGGACGGGCCTCGGGCCGGGCGAGTCTCGAGAGGCCGTATTCGACTACTTCGCGAGCGAGGTCCTCGAAAGTACCTCGGCCGAGACGCGGGATGTGCTGCTGCAAACCGCATTCTTCCCGCGCGTGACCGCAGCACTGGCCGAGGCTGCGAGCGGCAGTGGCAGCGCTGGCAGGGTGCTCGATCAAGTCTACCGGCGGCATCTGTTCACGGAGCGACGCGGGGGGGACGAGCCCTACTACCAGTATCACCCTCTGTTCCAGACCTTTCTGCGTAACGAGGCGCGCAAGCGGCTCATCCCGGAAGCGTACGCGGCGCTGATTACGCGTACGGCTCACCTGCTGGACACGGCCGGCCAGCATGCCGACGCCTTCGCGCTGTACGTGGAGGCCGCCGACTGGGCGTCGGCCATCGCGGTGCTGCTCGATCACGCACCCGCGCTCATCCGGCAAGGGCGCTGGCGGACGGTTCAGGAGTGGGTCCAGCACATTCCGCCGTCTCACCGAGCGCGCAATGCGTTCGTCGACTACTGGCTGGCCCGCTCTGCGCTGCTCCCCGATCCTGTCGCCGCACGGCCTCTGCTCGAGGCGTCGTATCAGGCGTTCGTCGACGCCAAAGACCGCACGGCACAGCTTCTGTCGGCGACCGCAGTACTCGAAGCGTTGTACTACGAGTTCAGCGACTACCGGCCGATGGATCTGTGGATCGGGCGCGTCGCCGATCTGCTCGACCAGGACATCGCCCTGCCAACCCTGGAAGACGATCTGCGGGTGCACTCGACGATGATGATGGCAGCCACCTTCCGAGCGCCCGATCATCCGATGCTCAAGCGCTGGGCGCAGCGGGCAGCGGCTCTGCTCGCGGAGCCGCTCGACGCAAATCTTCGCGTGGCCACCGTGAGCATGCTGCACGTCTACGCCAACACGGCGGCGGATTTCGAGGCCGAGCGCTTCGCGCTGGACATAGGGCCGCGACTGGTCGCCTTGCCTGAAGTCTCCGCGCCGCGGGCGGCGTATTGCATCGCCTCCGAGGGCTACACCCACTATGTGGCGGGACGCTACGCCGAAGCCCTGGCGTGCTTCGATCGCAGCGATGCGGTGGCGCGCGATCAGGGTTTGAACGAATGGCTTTGGATATCGGAATTGTGGCGTGGACTGACGCAGCGGCGCGCACGACTGCTGCCCGAGGCCGAGGCGACCGTCGCGCGGCTCGATGCGCTACAGTCGCAGCCAGTC
>JBDTUL010000837.1:0-2666 GCA_040007735.1 Gammaproteobacteria bacterium
CTTCTTGACACATCACAGCTACTGTTCCTCGAGCGCTTCAACGCCACGCCGGGCAAACACTTCGCTCAGGTGGCCGATGCGTCCAGCGTTGTCAGAGGACGCAATGCCCTGGCGCGCGCGGGCCGCAATCCCCTCAAAAATCACGGCCAGCCGGAACAGGGCGAAGGAGGTGTGAAACGGCGTCACCCGGCCCGTCTGGGGAGCCCGCGCGTAGTAATGCTCCAGATATTCCCGCTCACTGGGAATGCCCAGCGCGGCCAGGTCAAGCCCTCCGATACCCACGTAGTCTGCCGGCGTTAGCCGCCACGTCAGCGCACTGTAAGCCAGGTCAGCCAGAGGGTGCCCCAGCGTAGAAAGCTCCCAGTCCAATACACCCACGACCTTGGGCTCAGTTGGATGGAACATCAGGTTGTTGAGTCTGAAATCTCCATGCACAATGCTCGTGAGATCCGATTCCGGCACGTTCCGCGGCAGCCACGCGATCAGTTTTTCCAAGTCCGGCAGCTCGCGTGTTTTTGACATCTCCCATTGGCGCGACCAGCGTGCGATCTGCCGCGCGAAATAGTTGCCCGGACGACCAAAGTCGGCCAATCCCAGCGCAGCCCAGTCCTGCCGGTGAATGCGCGCCATCATATCGGCAGCTGCGAGGGTCATGATTCGGCGTTCCGCCGCAGGCACTCCGGGCAACGAACTGTCATTGAACACTCGGCCTTCAAGCCTGTTCATGACATAGAACGGCGTGCCTACGACCGCGCTTTCCTGATGAAAGAACAGTACCTCGGGCACCGGAACGTCAGTTCCTGCCAGGGCCGCCAGGATCCTGTACTCGCGATCAATCGCATGCGCTGAAGGCAGCAGGGAGCCCGCCGGCTGTTTGCGCAGCACAAGGCGGCGATTGTCGTAGGTCACGAAGAACGTTGGATTGGACTGTCCGCCATGAATGCGCTCGATCCGCATCGTGCCGCGCAGCCCGTCGATGCGGACACGGAGATTGCGATCCAGTGTCGCCTCGTCAAACTCGACAGCACCCTGCGTGGAGACGTTATCTGCGCTCATGCGTTACCCCCGTTGGAAGCATTCCAGGAAATGTTCAAAGCACCCTCTCCTTCCAGCGCGGCGAGTGATCAAAGTCCACGGGATTCTCCTGAATCGGCTCAGCTCCCTTTGCAAGGAGGCGATCGCCAGCCAAATGCAAAGACGATATCGGCAGGCCGTCATGGCCCCAGGAAGGTGCTCCAGCCACCGTCCACTACCAATGTTTGTCCCGTCATGTAGGAACTGTCCTCGGAAGCGAGGAACACGGCTGCGCCCGCCAGTTCTTCAGGCTCGCCGACACGACCCAACGGGTTGGCGGCCATAAACTTGGCGTAGGTTTCCGGGTTGTCCCAAAGCGCGCGTGCAAAGTCGGTTTTGATTATTCCCGGCGCAATGCAGTTCACTCGCACGCCGCTTGCACCGAACTCGACAGCGAGATTGCGAGCAAGCTGCAGGTCAGCGGCTTTCGAGATATTGTAAGCGCCAATGACTCGGGAGCCGCGCAAGCCTCCCAAGGAAGACACGATGATGATCGAGCCACGCTTGCGCTGAATCATCTGAGGCGATGCTGCCTGAATCAGCCAGTGGTTCGACAGGATGTTGTTGTCCAGAATTTTACGGAATTGATCATCCGAAATTCCCGACATCGGTCCGTAATAAGGATTGGACGCCGCGTTGCATACTAAGATGTCGATCGCAGCGTAAGCCCTGATCGTCTTCTCGATCAACATGGTCAGTTCGTCTTTCGACGAAATGTTCGCGGGGATGGCGATTGCGCGCTCAGCACCGCATTCGGCATTGATCTCCGCGGCCACAGCTGCACAGGCGTCCGCCTTGCGCGAAGAGATGACAACCTGCGCGCCCTGCAGAGCCATCGCTTTGGCGATGGCTCTGCCGATGCCTCGCGACGATCCGGTGATCACGGCCACTTTGCCGGTCAAGTCGAACATGCTCATGCGCTCACTCCTGACGGGAGGGCACCGCAGTGATCAATGGGTTTCGTAGGCTTCTCATAGTCATTCATAACCGAATTCCATTCCTCAATCTCCGCCGGCTTCTTTCGCGAACGCTTTCCATTTGCAGTCCACTCCGGGCTTTGCGTCCCTTCCCGTCGATGCGGGACCGACGAGGTGAATGCGCCTGGATCAGCAGATAGTGCAGTGCTGGGAGCCTAAATACCGTAGCGCGCGCTAATCACCAGATGCGACGGCACATCACATTCGTGATGTCTGCGACCGACCATCGTTCAAGAAGTGCCGTTTCCCCGCTGTGCCGGAACGCAAGATCACCGACCGCCGGCGTCGTCAAGCGCGATGGATCGAGCCGCGGCGTGGGAACGCGCCGGGGCCATCGTCGACGTGAAGCGGTGCGTTTCCGCACACTTTTCTGACCGTACCTAAACACGATCTGTTCTCGCTCTCGATTTGCAGATGAGGAGAACGTGATGACGGATGGGAACGGAAGGTGGCGACGCCAGGACGAGGGGTTCTGGCGCGCTCACCACGAGGCGTGGAAGCGTAGTGACCTGAACCAACGGCAGTATTGCGAGGCGGAGTGCATCCCGCTGAAGGCCTTCGGTAACTGGCGAGCAGTGTTCAAGGCCGAGCCGCAGCCGCCTGAACGCAAGCTTC
>JBDTUL010000838.1:0-2666 GCA_040007735.1 Gammaproteobacteria bacterium
TCTGCTCGGCGAGATCGTTGATCAGCTCCACGATGTTGCCGATTTCCTGCGAGCTTTCGCCGAGCCGCTTGATGCGCTTCGAGGTTTCCTGGATGGTCTCGCGGATGGTGTTCATGCCGTCGATGGTGCGGCGGACGGCGTCGCCGCCCTTGTGCGCCACTTCCACCGAGTGCCGGGCAACGTCTGCCGCCCGCTCCGCGTTGCCGGACACTTCTTCCGTGGCGGAAGCCATGCCGCCTGCGGATTCCGTGGCGGAGGAAATCTGCTTCGACTGGGCGCCGCTGGCCTTGGCCAGGTGCGCCGACAGCGCCTGCGTTTGTCGGGCCGCGCTGTCCAGGTGGATGGCGGACTGGTTGATGGTGGTGACGAGACCGCGAAGGGCATCCACCGCGTAATTGATGGAGTCGGCGATGGCGCCGGTGATGTCTTCGGTAACGGTGGCCTGCACCGTGAGGTCGCCGTCCGCCAGGCTCGACAGCTCGTCGAGCAGCCGCAAAATGGCTTGCTGGTTACGGTCTGTTTCCTTGCGCTGGGTTTCCAGCGCAACCCGGTGGCGATCCACCTGGTCCCGCATGCGCTTGATGCCGACCCAAACCAGGACGATGAAGACCAGCACGGCCGCGGCCAGCAGGATGGGCACCCAGGGAACCGGGGCTTCCTGAGCATCGAAATTGCCACGGCCCGCGGTGGCCGCCAGCTCACGTGCATCGTCCGTGACGGCTTTGGCGGCGGCCTGGGCGGCCGGCAAAGCCGGCGCCGCGTTCACCGCGCGCCGTACAACGGCGCCAAGCTGGTTGTAGAGAGTGTTGACGGACTGCAGACGCGCCAGCCCTTCGGTGCCTGTGACCTTCGGCAGGCCGAGGCCCGTATCCGCGCCCTGGAAACCTTTGATGACCTGGCCGAGATAGTCCGCGCTTTCCGCGAGACGCTGCGCGGCCTGGCTGGGGTTGGCCGCACCGGTGGCGAGTGCCGACACATCCAGCTGCAGGCGCTGAGCACGCACTTCAAATCTTTCGAGCGGACGGACGGCGGTTTCGAGAGCCGCGCCGTTCAGGTTGCTCGCGACGGTGCCGATCTCGCCCAGCAGCTTCGGCACCAGCTCACGAGCCTCACGCGCGGCCGAGCCGGCATCGGCGAGAGCGCCGCGTGCCTGAAGCACTACGCTGGCATTGTTCATGACTCGCGCGAAGCGTGTGTCCGTCGCATACGCCGCGTCGGGCTGCGCCGAGGCGGCCGCGCGCAACGAGTCGAGCTCTTTTTCGAAATTCACGAGCGCGGTTTCGTCGCCAGCGGCGGCGCCCTGCGCATCGAGTGCGATGGAATGGAGTGCTTCGACGGGCGCGGTCGAGGCGGGAAGCGGTGTTTCGCTTCGCCCCATCAGAAACCAGGCAGCGCCACACGCGATGGCCAGCAGAGCTGCGATGGCCAGCAGCGCATCGAGGCTCCGGCCCGGGCGCACGGGTGCTGCTGCCGGTGATGTCATGGCCGTATCGCTCGCGGCACAGGTGCCGTGTTGGAGTGCATTTGCATGTTCAGGATCGAGACCTCACGCGGCCGCTTCCGAGAAGCTCGTGCTCTCCAGAATCTGCCGCAGGCTCAGCACGGGCCACTGCTCGGCTCCGCGCCGGAATGCTCCCGCAAGATAACGCTCGCAGCGCGCCACCGTGGGGGGCGCGTCGCCCGTGAATTCTCCTTCCGCGAACCGGCGGAAGCCCAGCACTTCATCAACGATCAAGCCTGCCGGAATTTCCCGGTGGTTCACCACGACGATACGCGTGTTGCGCGTCATGGGCGTCATTCCGCTGCCGAGAAACTGCCTCAAATCGACGATCGGCAGCAACTGTCCACGCACGTTCGCAAGCCCCTTTATCCAGGACTTGGCGCCAGGCACCCGTGTCAGCTGGCTCGGCACGCTCAGCACTTCGCGCGTTTCTTCGCGCGCCACGAGATACAGCTCGCCCGCCATTCGCATTGCGACACCGACCCACTCGCGACCCGTCGTGCCTTCCGTCGGCACCTGCGCGGACAGCGCACGGCCGCGGCGCTCGAGCTCGGCCAGCAGCTCGAAGGGCCGATCGCGCAGACTCTTTAGCGATACCGCCTCGCTCATGTGACCCCGGACCTGTAATTCAGCCGGCGAGCGTCGCCTGCGCCTTGGCAACCAGCTGATCGGGCGACACGGGTTTCACCATGTAGTCGATCGCTCCCTGCCGCAGGCCCCAGATCCGGTCGGTTTCCTGCCCCTTGGAGGTCACCATGATGATCGGGATGGTGCGGGTCTTGGGATCGTTCGCGAGCGTGCGCGTGGCCTGGTAGCCATTCATGCCCGGCATCACGATATCCATGAAGATCAGGTCCGGCACCATTTCGCGGGCGAGGCGTACGCCTTCGGCACCGTCGGCGGCCGCCGCAGTCTTGTAGCCGTGACGCTCCAGTGCCTTCTGCATGACATGCATTTCGGTCGGGGAGTCGTCGACGATCAGGATGAGAGCCATGGACATCATCTCCCGATGTGCGTCTCGATCGCGTTCAAAAGCTCGTCCTTCGTGAACGGCTTGGTCAGGTAGTGCTCGGAGCCTACGATTCGCCCGCGCGCCCGGTCGAACAGGCCGTCCTTGGAGGACAGCATGATGACGGGAATCGCCCGGAACACCTTGTTGTGCTTG
>JBDTUL010000839.1:0-2659 GCA_040007735.1 Gammaproteobacteria bacterium
GTCATGGCCAGCAGCGCGGCGTAGTGATTGCGGTTGACGAACGTCCCGACGGCGGTGCCGTACGTCTCCCCCACGCGGAAGTGGAAAATCGAGCCGCCGCCCGCGCCCACCTGCAGCAGTCCGAGGAGCCCCTGCGCGCCGGCGAAGATCGACATGAAGAGCAGCAGCTTCGCGGCATCCTCCGAACGCAGCCGCATCGCGGCCACGAAGCATGCGAGCGGCGGCAGCAGCGCCAGCCAGCCCGCTTCGGTCGCCCACGGCACCAGCGACAGTGTGTGGCGCAGCACGATCGATCCCCGAATGAAAATGCCCGCGGCGAAACGGTCGACGGCTGCGACGTATTCCGCGTGTCCCGGCAGTGCCCGCCACCACGCCTCCGGCAGCGGCAGCAACTGGATCAGCGGATAGACGAGCAGGATCGCGAGGCCCGCTGACAGCGTCCGCGACAGTTCGAGCGGCGCGCGACGCACGACGAGATTGAAGTACAGAAATCCGACGGCCGCGAGCTCGAGCAGCATCAGCGGTATCACATCGATGCTGGCGTAATACAGCGGAGCGACGAGCACGTAGACGGCGAACGCCGGAAAGAAGAGCGAGTGCACCGGCGTCCCCGGGGCCCGCGCGCGCTCCGGCTTCGCACGCTCACTCAAGCGCGGTGATCCCGAGATCGTCAAACCACAGCGAGCCGCGCAGCCGCACGGCCACGTCGCCGGGGGTCTCGGCGTTGCCGCGCGGATTGGCGAGCTCGAGCCGAAGCACCTGCACCGCGCAACCCGGCGCAACGGTGAAATCGCGGCGGAACTCGCCCCAGTCTCCCGAGCCGGAGAAAGATTCGGTCCGCGCGAGCTGTTTCGGCTCGCCCTCGCCGGCCGGCAGGCAATACACGCCCCACTGCAGCCCGAGCCAGGATTCGAGCGCGTCGGCCCGCCGCAGCCCTTCGAACCGATACTTGCCGGGTCGCAGCAACAGGTACTGCTGGATCGGCGGGCCTGCGTAGCGCCGGTTGACGAACGTCACGTGCAGCGCTCGCTTGCCTTGGGCGCCATTGATCGCTTCGACCTCCACCGAGGCCGCGTCCTGTTTCGGCGCCAGCCAATCGAAGCCGACGTTGGACAGCGGCCATTCGAATCCGCCATTGAAAATCGCGCCGACCTCTTTTCGCTGCTCGAGCGGCAGGCTCGCGCGCCAGAGTTCGTACGCATCCGCCCAGCGTCCCTCGCGCTCCTTGCGCTCGATCAGGCACGTGCGCTCACCGTTGGTGACCACACCGGCGTCGACGCGAGCCGCGAAGACCCTCGTCAGCAGATCCGCGTTGGTTGCGTTGGCGCAGACGTCGCGAAAGAATCGCGTCCACCACGCGGGATTTTCACGTGCCGTCGCGATCAGGAACTCGCTGCCGCGGCCCGATTCGAGCTCGGCCGCGAATATCGGCCAGAGGTCGCTGCCCAATTCCGGATAGAGGTCGACCACGCGCCGCAGCAGCGGCAACGCGCGCGCGGCATCGCCGCCGCGCAGGTAGAAGCGCGCCGCCTCGCGCAAAATTTTGGGATGCGTCGGATCGAAGCGCAGCGCCTGCTCCCACGCGGACGCAGCCTCAGCCCGCTTTTCCTGCCATTCGAGCTCCTCGGCCAATTTGCGATACGCGCGGGCATTGGTCGGATTGCGCACGATCAGTTCGCGCCAGGCGAGGTCGGGCGGCGGCGCCGGGCCACCCCGCAGGACCTCCGCAAGCGGGCCGTCGCCGGCTTCGTCGGGGTCGAGCAGCGCGCGAAACCCGGACGCCAGCACCCACCAGACGAGCAGCAGCGCGACCGTCGTTCCGGCCACGGACAGGGCGCCCGATGCAATCGCAGCGTGTTTCGCGAACATCGACGATAAATACCCTGCGCCAGACAGGATTGGCAAATCCGTCAAAATAGACTAGACTGGACTAAGTCCTCCTGGAGCAGGCGATACCCATGGCGACGGTAAACATTCACGAGGCCAAGACCCACCTCTCGAAGCTGCTGGAATCGGTCGCGGCAGGAGTCGAAGTGACGATCGCCAAGTCCGGCAAGCCCGTTGCCAAACTTGTGCGGTTGGACGCCCCGAAACCCCCACGCACTCTCGGCATCCTGTCCGGGCAACTCAAGGTCCCCGGCAATTTCGACGCTCCGCTTCCGGCCAAGGTCATCGCGTCGTTCGCGGGGGGCTGATGCGGCTTCTGCTCGATACCCGCATCCTGCTGTGGGCACTGGGAGAACCTTCCAAACTCCCTGCGGCGGTTCGCACGTTGATTGTCGACCCGGCGAACGACGTCCTCTTTTCGGCAGCGAGCATTTGGGAGATCGCCATCAAGGTCCAGATCGGCCGCGCGAACTTCAAGGCGGAGCCGGGCGAGATCGCGCGGGCCGCGGTCGCCAGTGATTTTGCCGAGTTGCCGGTTCGCTCCGAACATTGCGCGCTGACCGCCAGGCTGTCGCCGCACCATCGTGACCCGTTCGATCGCCTGCTAGTCGCACAGGCGCTGACCGAACCCGCGCGACTGCTCACCGTCGACGCGGCGCTCCGCCCGTATTCGGATTTGGTCAATGTGTTCTGAAATTCGTGAACTCTGACTTGCCTTTCGGTCCCTGGAACCCGGGCATCGGGTCGCAGATCCCGGACGAACTACGCCCGC
>JBDTUL010000840.1:0-2657 GCA_040007735.1 Gammaproteobacteria bacterium
ACACGTGGTTCTCAGCCACGGGACCGGGGTTCGAATCCCCGTAGCGGTACCATCCAGTCAACGTGTCTGCCGTCAGTGACTTGTAGCGGATTCCTTGACGGAGTCTTCGCGTTCAGCGAAGCGTTGTTTGGTGGGATCTTGAAAGATTCTTGAAACTTTGTCCGTGGCTTCCGTCTTCGGATCGAACGTCTTGCCTCCTTCCAGCCGTTCGACGGCTGCCTGCAGTGCCTCCAGTGTCTGGTTGTCGTAGCGCTCGGTCGTGAGGATCGACGCGTGACCGAGCAGGTCGCGCACCTGGGCCAGCGGCACGCCGCGCTCGACCAGTCTCGAGGCGTACTCGTGCCGCAGGTCGTGCCAGTGCAGGTTGATCTCCCGCAGCCGCTGCTGGCACTCGACCGAGAGGTCCTTGTAGCTGCCCTTGCGCCAGCGCGGGTCGACGCCGTGGGCCTTGAGAAGGGCGCGACCGGTAGCACGACGTCGCTGGTCAAGTAAGCCGGTTGGTGTCTTTCAGGACACCCCTGATCCAGGCGTCGATCGATTCCAGTAATTGTTCCGTCACTTGCGGATGGTTCGGAAGTCGCCTGAGCCGACCAAGCAGCGCGCCTGGCTCGATCAGCTTCTCGAGAATCAGGACCCTGACGAAGTCTTTGTCCTTCTGGCGAAAAGCCACGAGTTTGCTGGCGGCGAGGTCATGAGCCTCGACGCACCATCCCGTCGTATTTCGAGTGTTTTCGTTGCGAACGGCAATGGCTCTTTCCCGCCATCTATCGGGCAGGACTGCGGCCTCGATAGAGAGACCGTGCACATAGAATCCATGTGCATCGTGGAAAGGCGATAGCTCGCCGAGTTGCGCATCGATGAAGTCCGCCATGTCGATGGCCGTGACCGGCGCGATGTCGGCTTCGGCAGACTGTCGCAGCGCCTCTGGAGCATCAGGATACTGTCCGAGAATCGCCTGCGAGCCAAACACATAGACTTCATCGTCGCCTGAGACGTCACACGCGGCCCGTATCGCGTGTTCTAATTCCGCCCTGGTCATCGCCGCGTCACAGCTGCGATCACGTCCGCGTCGGTTTGGCTCTGGATCACCGCGTGTCTCTCCGCCGGAGAGAGAAGATTCAGAGCCGGCAGTGATTGACGCAGTCTGATGGCCCGCTCACTGTCCTCGAGAAGAAACCTTCGAAGCCGCGCAGACGACATTGTCGACAGCATGCGCATCCACTCAGTCAACTCGCGCCGTTCCCCGGCGCTGGCCTTGTCGGCGCGGCGTTTGATTCGGTCCTCCGCGAGGCCGATCAACCCCGGGTCTCGCTTGATCTTGGTCGCGATGGCGAGGGCCAATCTGCGGGACCGCGCATCGTGTTCGTCATGTGACCGGAGCGCCGGCTTGTGCCCTTTGGACCGCGACGCCTCCAACAGCGCACCGGGTGGGACCCCATCGAGCAAGATCACGTCGCTGAGTGCATCCGGTTGCGCGCGGTAGAATGTGTCGAGTTCGCTTCGCGTGAGTCCACTCACCACGATATCGACGTCGTATGCGCGCTCAACCGCCGCGAGACGTACGTTCAAGAAGTCGCTCAGCTTGTCCAATTCTTCGGGACGGGCCACGAAGTACAGCCTGAGCGCATCTACACTCTGGGCACCCTGGGCAGTCTCGACCGCCCAAGCTGACATTGGACGGGTCGGCGGTTCGGCCAGCAGTTCCCGCAGCGCGTCGATCAGCTCGTCGAATCGGCTCGCCTCGGCCCGGAACAGCTCTTTCAGGCCGTTTGCCAAGGGATGCCGTTCTCGCAGCTGGACCTGGCGTTGTGAGCCGGCCCCCACAAACTCGATAATGCCGGCACGTTCTAGCTCGCGTAGCGCCGGATAGATGGAAGTCCGACCGAGCTGGGCCCGTCGTGCGAGCTCACCGGATGTCACAGAGGTAGGGGAAAGCGCCAAGGCTCGAACCAGGCGGACACTGGCCTGCGTTCCGAGGATCTCATTCAGTGGCCGTAATAGCTGGTTTTCGGGGCGTTTCGATGAGGGCATTACCGCGCTTCGTACACGTGTCTATTAATGAATACACATGTATTTGATATAATACACATGTCCAGTATCAAATACAAATTGTTCGTGGCAACTGGCTGGGAGGAAGGTTCGTCCCGGAAACGCCGCCAACCTCAACCCGGCCAACTGCAATCCACGTCGCCGCGTTGACATCAGATTCGCGAAGCTCTACCTTCCGAGGCATGACGCTGCCGATCAAATCCGAGAGGCTCGCCGAACTTGAGGAGTTTGCGCGTCGACGCGGAAAGACGCCGGCCGATGCCCTCGACGAAGCGTTGGCCGAATACCTCGAATGGGAGCGTCAGGACTATCAGGAGGCCGCCGAGGCGGTTCGGCAGGGTGTCGAGGACGTGAAGGCGGGCCGCACGAAACCCGCGGACGAATTCCTCGACAGCTTTGCGCGGAAGCATGGTCTTTCGCGTTGAACTCGCGGAGCGAGCACAGCGCGATATCTCCGCCATCTACGATTGGCTTCGTTCCGAGCAGGCCGGAGACGCTGGTGGACGCTGGTTCGGTGCTCTCCGGGCGGCGACTGCATCTCTGTCAGACTTCTGCGAAGTACACGCCATCACCCGTAGCGTTCGGCCAGTCAGATCCGGAACCGGATC
>JBDTUL010000841.1:0-2651 GCA_040007735.1 Gammaproteobacteria bacterium
GATGGCGCGCGGCGAAGGCCCCGAAGATGCGTTCATCGCGCTCGGCTATGCGGGTTGGGAAGCCGGCCAGCTCGAGCGCGAGATCAGGGACAATTCCTGGCTCTCCATGCCCATCGATGCGCGCATGGTGTTCGATCTGCCGTACGAAGAACGCTGGAGCGCCGCGTGGCGCTTCCTGGGCATCGACAAGGACATGATCAGTCGCGTGTCCGGGCATGCCTGACCCCGTTGCCCCCGAGCGGCCGCCCTCCGCACCCTCTGCGATCCAGTCCGTCCTCGCATTCGATTTTGGTTTGAAGCGCATCGGTATCGCCGCAGGCGACACGCTCACGGCCACTGCGGGCCCCCGTCCCGCAGCCGCATGCTCTCAGGCCGGGCCGGACTGGACCGCCATCGAGCGCGAAGTGCGCTCGCTTCAACCGCACCTATTTGTCGTCGGCGCTCCGTATAATGCCGACGGTTCCCCCGGGTCCCTAGCGAAAGCTGCCAACGGCTTCGCCGCCGAGTTGGAACGCCGCTTCAAGCTTCCCGTGAAACGTGTCGACGAGCGCTTCTCTTCGCTGCAGGCGAACGAGCGGCTGAAAGCTCAGCGCGCCAGCGGCGAACGCAAGCGGCGAATCCGCCGCGAGGATGTGGACAGTGCCGCGGCCGCCGTGATTCTGGAACGGTGGCTGTCGGGGGAAGCGGAGCCCAGGTAGAGGTCAAAACATGTCCAGCGTCAGCCCCCTTTCCGGTCCGGTGAACGACTCGTCCACCACCCCGCAATTTCGCCCTGATGGATCGTTGCGCCATCTGCTCACGCTGGAAGGCCTGGGCGTTGCGCACATCGAAGCCCTGCTCGATCGCGCCCAGAGTTTCGTGCGCACGCTCGGCAAGCAGCGGCCGGCTTCCAGCCAGCGCCTGCGCGGCGTCACTGTCGCAAACCTTTTCACGGAGCCGTCCACGCGCACGCGCGTGTCGTTCGAGCTTGCCGCCAAGCGGCTCGGCGCGGACGTGGTCAACCTGGAACTGCAGCTCTCCTCCCGCGTGAAAGGCGAGAGCATGCTGGACACGGTGTGCACGCTCGAAGCGCTACACGTGGATGTGTTGGTGATTCGCGAAGCCGAAGCAGGCGTGCTCAGCCTGGTGGCGAACAACGTTTCTCCGCACGTGAGCGTGCTGTCGGCAGGTGAGGCGCATCTTTCGCACCCCACTCAGGGATTGCTGGATGCGCTGACAGTCCGGCAATACAAGAAGACCTTCGACAATCTCAGTATCGCCATCGTCGGGGACATTCAGCATTCGCGTGTGGCGCGCTCCGCGTACCAGGTGTTCCGCGCGCTGGGCGTTCCGGATCTGCGCATCGTGGCGCCGCCGGCCCTGATGCCCAAGCCGGAGGAATTCGCGGGCTGCTCACGGCACGCCACGCTCAAAGCCGGGCTGAAAGACGTTGATGTAGTGATGATGCTGCGCATCCAGAAAGAGCGCATGACGCAGGCATCGCTTCCCGATGCGGACCGCTACTTCGCCAAGTATGGCCTGACACCCGAGCGCCTCGCGCTCGCCAAGCCCGATGCCATCGTGATGCATCCGCAGCCGATGAACCGCGGCATTGAAATCGCTTCGGACGTTGCGGACGGCACGCAGTCCGCCATTCGCGACCAGGTGCGCAACGGCGTGGCCGTGCGCATGGCGGTGCTCGAAACTGTCATGGAGCAGGTCAGCGCAGAATGAGCTCAGGCAACCGCGGCACCATTTTTCTCGAAGAGGGGCGGGTTCTCGACCAGAAGGCGTTCGACGGCGAGCAGTACGTGCTGCGAGTCGAAGCGCCGAAGTGTGCCGCGAATGCCGGGCCGGGCAGCTTTGCGCACGTGACGTGCGATTCCAGCATCCCGATGCGCCGGCCGCTTTCCATCATGCGCGCCGATGCGCGCGCCGGGTGGATCGAGATGCTCTACAAGGTCGTTGGCAACGGCCTTCACGCCCTTGCCGCGCGCAAGTCGGGCGACACGGTCAGCGTATTGGGGCCTATCGGGACAGGCTTCACGCCGCATGCGGAGCGGCCGCGCGCTCTGCTCATCGGCGGCGGTGTCGGCATTCCCCCAATGGTGTTTCTCGCTGAACGGCTACGCGACCGGACGGATGTTACGTGGAAGCCGTTAGTGCTCATGGGATCCGAGATTCCTTTCCCCTTCCGCGCGAAGCCGTCGCAGATCCTGGTGGCGGGCATGCCGGCGGGAACGATTGCGTGTATGCCGATGCTGGATGAGTGGGGCGTCGCCAGCCGGCTCGCGAGCCGCTCGGATTTTCCTGGATGCTTCGATGGGTTCGTCACGCAGCTTGCGGACGAGTTGCTCTCGACGCTCGGGGCTGCTGAACTTGCGGAAGTGGAGATTTTCTCGTGCGGCCCTACGCCGATGCTCGAGGCCACCGCGCGCCTTGCGCGCAAACACGGCGTGCCGTGTCAGGTGTCTCTGGAAGAGTTCATGGCCTGCGCCGTGGGCGGCTGCGCCGGCTGCACCGTGCTCGTTCAAACCCCTGACGGCCAGGCGATGAAACGCGTGTGCGTGGATGGGCCGGTGTTTGATGCGTACACAGTATTTGCTGCTGCTTAAGAAGGACGGATTCGTCTCTCAGCCGCCCGGCGATTGAGGGCTCTTGATCCGGAAGCC
>JBDTUL010000842.1:0-2646 GCA_040007735.1 Gammaproteobacteria bacterium
GGTCGCCCGGTGGGGAGAGCAGCCTGGGCCAGTGACTCCCGCAGGCGCAGCCCAGCGACTTACCCTTCCCGCGCAGCGGCGCTTGCGCCGGAAGCTGGATTTCGAAGCTATCAAGGCGCGCGGCCGGCGCATGGGGAATGGGTTGTTCGCCGTGACTGCGCGTCTCAACGATCTGGGCTCTCCGCGTCTGGGGCTGGCTGTCGCCTCCAAGACGGCAGGCGGCTCTGTCGAGCGCAATCGCATCCGCCGCGTCATCCGCGAATCTTTCCGCCTGCACCAGCACGAGCTGCCCGCCATCGATATCGTGGTGAGCGCGCGTGCGCGTGCGAAAGGCGCGCCGAACCGTGAGCTGCGCTCGGGCATCGAAGAACTCTGGATCAAGGTGAAAGCCCAATGCGCCTCGCTGCCGAGTTCCTGATCCGTCTTTATCAATGGACGCTGAGTCCCCTGCTGGGGCGCAACTGCCGTTTCTATCCGACCTGTTCCCAGTACGCGCTCGAAGCCATCCACGACCACGGCGTTCTGCGTGGCGGCTGGCTCACTCTCCGCCGGCTGGGCAAATGCCATCCCTTTCACCCAGGCGGCTTCGATCCGCCGCCGCCGTGTGCCGCGCACCGGCATACTGAAATTCGTACATGACCGCCAACCCGCGCATTTTTCTTTGGATCGGGCTCGCGCTCGTGCTCTGGCTGAACTACGAGGCGTGGATGAGGGACTACGGTGCTCCGGCCGTGGTTGCCCCTGTCGTCTCGACCTCCACCAATGGAAGCGTGCCCTCCACGGCAACTCCAGGTGGCAGTCTCGGCACCGGGGTGCCTCAGGCCTCCACCTCTTCTCCGTCTGCAGATAAGGGCGCTGCGACTCCCGCCGCCGCCGGCTCCGCTGCACCATTGCCGTCCAGCCCGCTGGAGGCGGCCACTGCAGGCACTTCAGCTGACTCTGGAAAGATTCGCGTCCGCACAGACGTGCTCGATCTCGACATCAGCTTGCAGGGTGGCACCTTTGAACGCGCAGATCTGCTGCGTTATCCGAAGGTGAAAGGTGGCAGCGAGCTCGTAAGGCTGATGAACGGCAGTGCTGACACGTTGTATCTGCTTCAGACCGGGCTCACAGGCCCTGCTGACAGCGAGCATCCGACGCACTTGAGCACCTTCACCAGCGCGCAGTCGGATTATCAGCTCGGCTCAGGATCTGAGTTGCGTGTGCCGCTCGTCTGGACCGATGGCAAAGGCGTCACGGTCACGAAGACGTACATCTTCACGCCCGGCAGCTATCGCATCGGCCTCGAGTATCAGGTCGAGAATCACTCGAGCGCGCCTTGGCAGGCGGCGATGTACGCGCAGATTCTTCGTAATGATCCGGCCACGCAGCGCTCGATGTTCACGACGAACGTCGAAACGTACGCGTTCCATGGTCCGGCCATGTACGACGGCACCAAGTACCGCAAGCTCAAGATCACAGACGAAGAAGACAAGAAGCTCTCTGTCGAAGTGAGCAATGGCTGGATCGCGGCGCTTCAGCACCACTTCGTCGGCGCGGTCATTCCGGCGCCGAACGAGCCGTATCGCCTCACGCTCAATGCGCAGGGCCAGGAGTTCCGGCTCACTGCCGCCGGCCCCCTGAAGACGGTGGCCGAGGGCCAGAGTGCGAAGCTCGACCAGACGCTGTTCGTTGGCCCGAAGCTGCAGGCGCAGCTCGAAAAGGCCGGCCCGCGGCTGGAGCTGGCGGCGGATTACGGCAAGTACCTCACTGTGCTAGCGAAGCCCCTGTTCTGGCTGCTCGGCAAGGTGCACGTGCTGTTCAACAACTGGGGGTGGGCGATCATCTGCGTCACCTTCCTGTTGAAGCTGCTGTTCTACCCGCTGTCGGAAGCGAGCGGCCGCTCGATGGCGAAGATGAAAATGCTCGGCCCGCGCATCAAGAGCCTGCAGGAGAGCTACAAGGAAGATCGCGAGAAGCTCGGCCGCGCGATGATGGACCTCTACAAGCGCGAGAAGGTGAACCCCGTAGCGGGGTGCCTGCCGATGATCATCCAGATTCCGGTGTTCCTGGCGTTCTACTGGGTGCTGCTCGAGAGCGTCGAGATGCGCCAGGCGCCCTTCGCCGGCTGGATCAACGATCTGTCCTCGCGTGACCCGTTCTTCGTGCTGCCGGCCATCATGGCCGCGGCCATGTTCACGCAGTACAAGCTGAACCCCGCGCCGCCGGACCCGATCCAGGCGAAGGTGTTCATGATCATGCCGTTCGCCATGTCCCTGATGTTTGCGTTCTTCCCGGCCGGCCTGGTTCTGTACTGGGTGACGAATACGTTGCTATCGATTCTCCAGCAGTGGAACATCAACCGGCGCATCGAGGCCGCGAAGAAAGTCTGAGCCGATGTGAACCGTCCCGACACCATCGTTGCCGCAGCCACGCCGCCCGGTCGCGGTAGTGTCGGCATCGTGCGTGTCTCGGGCCCGAAGACGCCCGAGATTGCGGCGGTGATGCTCGGCGAGCTGCCGCCGGCGCGGCATGCCACCTTCTCTCAGTTCCTGGACGCGAATCAGCAGTCCATCGATGCGGGCATCGCGCTGTTCTTCCTCGCGCCCCATTCCTATACCGGTGAGCACGTCCTGGAGTTGCAGGGTCACGGCGGCCCGGTCGTCG
>JBDTUL010000843.1:0-2645 GCA_040007735.1 Gammaproteobacteria bacterium
CCCGAAGATGTAGCCAGGCACCTCTCCCACAACGGAGCGACTCATCACCTGACCCCGGCTCGGACCTAGCCATGCCTGAAAGCGACTTCATCCCCGGCTTATACATTCGCGATGATGACGAAGGGTTATTTAGTCGCGACATCGACGGGCAGCTAGTCCGGCTGGATACTCCAACCGAAGCTGACTACGACAAACAGGTCACGCTCCAGATCGACGGGGTCGCGGTCACTTTGCCTTTGGCGGAGCCGCTCACCGACGCCACCGGCAGCATCGTCGTCGACCTGAGCGGACGCACCACCCCGCGCTACACCACGATTTACGACGCGGCCCAAAAGCTCTACGTCGAGCAGATCGGGGATGAGAAGAAAATCCCGATCCCGGTCTTGTGTCATCAGCCGCATATGCGCCCGGTGGCCGTTTGCCGCCTTTGTATCGTCCAGATTTACGGGCAGAAACGCGGCCGGCGCGCAGCCGAGCGCAAACTGCTTCCCGCGTGTCAGCATCAGGTGAAAGAGGGGATGGAGGTCTTCACCATGAACGACCCCGGCGCCGACGGCGAGCGGGTTCGCCAGACGGTGAAAGTCGTCACCGAGTTACTCGCCGCGGATCATCTGAAGCCGGCCAGTCCGCCGGAGCTGGAGAAAGAATTCGCGCAGTTCAACGAACTTGGGCAGATGGCCCGTCGTTGCGGAGCCGACGCTGCCCGCTTCCGCACGGACCTGCTTTCGAATCCGCCCCCGCCTGCCCGGCCGCGCGCCGGGCGCCGCGGTTTGGACGCGTCGTCGCCCGTTTTCCAAGTCGACCATGGCGCGTGCATTCTTTGCGATCGTTGCGTCCGCGCCTGCGATGATGTGCGCGAGAACCATGTCATCGGCCGCACCGGGAAGGGCATCACCGCGGGCATCGGGTTCGATCTGAACGTCCCGATGGGAGAATCGACCTGCGTGAAATGCGGTGAGTGCATGGTCTCCTGCCCCACGAGTGCGATCACATTCAAGCCCAATACTCAGGTGAAAATCCTGGCGAAGCGCCGCGCCGCAGAGGCTCTGAGCGCGAGCGAATTGACCTCCGACCCTCTGTTTGCCGGAATCCCGCCAAAGTTTTTGCTCTGGCAACGTGGCCTGGTGCTTCGCCGGCGGGTTCGAGCGGGACAAACTTTATGTCGCCAGGGTGACCCCGGGAATACCGCGTTCATCATTCGCAGCGGCCGCTACAAAGTCACCATCCATCCGCAAATGCCCGGCGGCGGTGCGCGGTTTTTCTATCGGGAGCGCCCGATCGTGCGCGAACGCACCGCCGAGGATGTGATCATCGGCGAAATGGCCTGCCTCAGCGGCTCCCCGCGCGCCGCCGACGTGACGGTGCTCGAGCGCGGCGAGATCTGGGAGATTCGGCGCAACGTCCTCGATCGGCTGATGCGTCTTCCGAACCAGCGCCATCGGTTCGAAACCAAATACCGCCAGAGTTCGCTCGATCTGGCACTGCAAAACACCGACCTCTTCCGGGGGATCGATCCGGAAGAGTACACTCAGGTGGTCGACTACCTGCGGCAGCGGCTGAACTTCGTGCGCGTCCAGCCGGGGCAAACGCTCTTCCGCCAGGGCGAGGCAGCCGATTACCTTTACATCGTGCGCCTCGGCGAGGTGCGGATCACCGTGCAACTGCACGGCAAAGCCGCCAAGACGGTTTCGAGCGGGCCAGGCACCGTCCTCGGCGAAATCGGGCTGCTCGCGCTCTCCCTGCAGGACGAGCAGAAGTCCATCGATGAAATCGATCGCGGCATCAAGACCCGGCTCCAGCATGGCGGCGACGACCTCACGACCGCGTTCCCGGCCGGAATTCGGAGCGCGACTTGCTCGGCGCTGAACCACCTCGAGCTGGCGCAACTGGGCCGCGCTGATTTTCTCCAGATGCTGCGCCGCTTCGAGGTGCTCCGGCGCCGCATGGTGGAACAATCGCTCGCCCGCCTGCGCAGCGCCTCCGTCGGTCACCGCGTGCTCGATGAATACGTCGCGCAGGGCCTTTACGAAGGCCAAAGCATTCTCGTGCTCGATCTCGATAACTGCACCCGCTGCGACGCCTGCACCCGGGCGTGCGTCGATCAGCACGGCACCGCGACGCATGGGATTCCGATCCCGCGCCTGATCCGGGCGGGACGGCGCCTCGATAACTACCTGGTCGCAACCTCCTGCCGATCCTGCACCGATCCGCATTGCATGACTGGCTGCCCGGTCGACTCGATCCATCGCGGCAAGCATTTGCAGATCGTGATCGAGGACCACTGCATCGGCTGCGGCCTCTGCGCGGAGAATTGTCCCTACGGCAGTATCTTCATGATTCCGAACGAACGAAACCGCATCGTGGCCGGGGAGTCGGGAGAAACGGGACGCACGCCGCTGGTCGGTCAACTCAAAGCCGCCAACTGCGATCTTTGCGACGCTGCCGGGAACCATTCCTCGCCGCATCCCGCCTGCGTCGCGGCCTGCCCCCACGATGCAGCTTTCCGCATGACTGGTCCCGAATTACTGGGCCGTGTCATGCGCGCTCACACGGAGGATTTCGAGGTGATTGCGAGCCTGCGCGACTAGCAGCGCCCGCGCGCCCTAACGACGCTCGTCGCCTAACGAACTCGAGGAGGCCTGAAT
>JBDTUL010000844.1:0-2635 GCA_040007735.1 Gammaproteobacteria bacterium
TTCTGAATTCGACGAGGCCCACGTCCGGCAGCGGCATCAGCTCCCCGCGGTAATCTAGTGCCAGATATTCGCTGTACACCCAACCGCGATCCTCTTCCCAAACAACGTCGCACCAGGACTCATCGCGAAGGCAGCCCTTGATGTAGACCTCCTCGCCTTCGGGGATGACGGCAACAGGCGGGAAGTCGACGTCAGGCCCCGCGCGCATGTTCACATCGGCCGTCGAAAAAGCTGGTTCAGCGTGCGCTGACGCCATACCCAATATTGCAATGGCCGCGATGACGGCGCCTAGCCTTGGCATCATTGGTAGTCACTCCTTGTGATCAGCTAATCAACGCGATGAGACTTGACCAGTTGCAGGCGAATAGCGGGAACCGGCACCCCGATCCCCGCCAGGCAAATTACTTTGCTGCCCCTTTAGTCACGCCACCCGTGTCGCAGGCTTGCAGAAATTCGTTCTGGTCGAGCGTGCCGTCACTATCCGGATCGGCCGACTTGAAGTCTGCAACATAAGCCTGCGCCTGCGTCATGGTGATCGTGGGTGCGTTGCTGGGGTTCGCCTCCATCCAAACGGCCTCGCAGTCGGCTTTGCTCATCCCCACGGCTCCGCCGGCCGTGTCGCCTGCCTTCATAGGTGGAACGGCCTCATCCATCCGGCCCGTGGGTGGATGCTCCCCCGTCCCGGGCCCTTTCATTTCGGGCGTCGCTGCGTCCATACTCTTGATGGGCGCATCGCCCGGGGTAATTTTCTTATCAGCCGTTTGCGCAAAGGCTGACGTCGCCATTGCCAGGGCGAGGCCGGTGCCGAAAATCACAGCTCTCATTGGTTTCCTCCATGTGCTTTTTTCGAAACGTCACATTGCTCGCGACGTTCTGGAGGAGAGTCAGCAGCACGAAGCCTGAACCGGAGCTGAAGGCTTGTACGCGAGACGAGCCATTCCCCTATAGCGCTTCCTGCTACTCGCTTCTCGGTGTCGGCTTTGTTTTCTGCCCTGCAATAGCCGACGAAGCTTCTGGGCCCTAGGGCGACGAAACGCATGGGGTGTGCTCATAATTGGAAGCTGCACAGCCCCCGAACTCCATCCCTACTGGACAGACGGTGTTTTGCGGCCGCTAGCAATAATCCCAACGAAATATCGTCTCGCTCGCGCGCCACACGTATTCGGGGAGAGGGCCTTCGCCCTCTCCCCTCGCGGTTAACTCTTGTCGATAATGAGGACGATCTTGTCCTCGTCAGGATCGACGATGGCGATTTGGTCGCCGGCATCGAAGTAGCGGCAGGATCCCAATTCGCTCGCCTCAGAAATCACGCTATCCGGGAAGCTCAACAGCTCAACGTCCCGAGGTACCTTACGACCTACGCTCAAATCAGCGATGTCTACCTCGCGGCCTCGGCTTACCGACTGCAAAACGAGGTCGCGTTCATCTGCGTTGAGCGACAATTGCGAAGAGCACTTGCTGCCGGCACTTGAATTGCCTCCTGCATAACTACGGTCTGCAGGAAAGACGGCGACGACCTCATAGCTTTCCGGGTCGCAGATCACATACGTATCGTCGACATAGGCGAAATAGTAACCCCGATACTCAGGGACGATTAGGACAACATCGTCCGGGACGGGCACGAACTCCCAATCGCGCGGCAAGCGCGTTCCGACGGCTATAGTGATATTGACGCCGGTGCGACGCTTAATGTCGCCTTTACTGCGCAAAGCAGTTTGCACCCGCGTGCGCTTATCGCCCGTAAGGTCGACCCGCTTGGCGCTATCAGTCGAGGTCTTGTCGCCCGCAGCTTTTTGCGCCTCTCCTGCGCCTGTGGCGTCACCGGCTTTGCGATCCGTTTGCTCGCCGGTGTCGGCGGCAGACTTCTTGGAGGCGTCCGTCTTATCGCCTTGGTTGGCTGACTTTTCGGTCGCGCCCTTCGCGTCGTCCTTGCTGGCAGAGCTATTATCGGACTTGGTCGCGCGCTTCGTATCCGACTTCTCTTCCGCTGAGCGGGCCTTGTTGCCACGCTCTTCGGATTGACCGCTGCGGCTCTCAGTCTTTTCAGTGGCGCGCGCCTTCGAGGATCCTTCTTGGCGATTGCTCTCGCTGGATTTCTCCTCGCCTTGTGAGGATCGTTTGGTAGTTGCGTCTGACCCGCGGTCGCTCTCCTGCATGCTCGGAGCGCCACCATCAGGAGCCCGCATTTTCTCGGACGGACCATCCTGCGCATAGGCGCAGCTAACACCGCCGAGCATCAGCGTTGCTACCAATGCTGGTATTCTCATCTGGAGTTCTCCTAACGTTTGAGGACTGAACCTCCCCTCTGCATGGCAACGAATTCTCCCGTGCTCGCGTTCCTTTACGCTGGTGAGTTAAGAGTAGTTTTGGCCTCAATACGGTACGGAGTCGTACATGAGCTTCTTCGCGCGGCTCGTTATCGGGATTGATGAAGCATGGGTCAGATCCGATGCGAAAACGGTGACCACATGCGAGATCGAGACAGCAGTCGTCGAAGAACGTGCGGCCGGCGAGAGTGACGATGGTTCTGGAGTCAAACGTCCGGCGGCCCCTGGCGTTTATGGAGAGCCGGAGCGAGACTCGCCCACTAAACGGACCAACCGCAGGTTAGCTTTTCTTCGCGCGACACGCGCTC
>JBDTUL010000845.1:0-2635 GCA_040007735.1 Gammaproteobacteria bacterium
CTACCGCCATGATGGCCCATCTCAAACAGGCTTATGAGTACGACGTCCGGATTCGTATTCAAAACGACGGCGCGTCAGCGGAGGGCGCTACGCTCCTCGTCAAGGAAATCAGTGAAGGCGTGGTGTACGAGAAAAGTGGCGTCAAGGTGACGGCGTTCCTGGTAGATCACGCCCCGGTAACGCCAGCGTTCGGTTACCGCATCGACTATGCCGGGCGCTCGGTCGTTTTGTCGGGCGACACCCGCGTCTCTGAAAACCTCGTCCGGTACGCTCAAGGCGTTGATGTGTTGGTTCACGAAGTCTTCGCACCAGCAACTCTCGAGCGGGCAGGCGTACCTCCGGACCGTGCGAAGCACATCGTTGACTATCACACGACGCCTGAGCAGGCGGGGCAAGTGTTTAGTCGGGTGAAGCCGAGACTCGCGATCTATTCGCACATCTGCATGCCGACCGCCACTGAGCAGGATCTACTCCCGGCGACACGGAAGACATACACGGGGCCGCTGCAACTTGGCGAGGATCTGATGGTGATCGATGTTGGCGAGACCATTGACGTGCGCAAGCCCGCTCGCTCCTCGCCCTGAGCTTACGACCACGACACTTTGGTCGTCAGCGGTAGTCGGGCGCCAACGTCGACACCTGGGATGCCATGGCGTGGCACTACCGCACGCGGACCCGAACGGGAGTCGCAGGAACAGCGTGTAGGGCCTCACCGCGATGGTTCTACCGAAGGCTGCTGGCTTCCGCTGAAGTCGGTTTCGACCCAGGATGAGCACGCGGGTCGGAAATCAAACAGACCCGGCGCCATCGCCTGGGCCGTCGATTGACTCCTATCCAAACCGATGTAATACTTATTGTATTACAGATTACCTTTGGCGCTTTGAACTATGGCAACGCGAACCGTAAGACTCGATGCAGAAGCGGAACATGCACTGGCATCGCTCACCAGAGCGACGGGACTGTCGATTTCTGAAATCCTGAAGCGCGGTCTGATGACATACAAGCAGCAGGCGCAGAATGCGCCGGCGGAGCACGCACCGTATGAATTGTTTCGCCAGCTCGATCTTGGACCGGGCGGCTACGCGCGTGCTGCTGCCAAAGACGCGAAGGTCGCTCTCAGGTCGGTGATCGCGCGCAAGCACAGCAAATGATCCTGCTGGACACGGGGCCGATCGTCGCGCTCTTCGATCCGGCTGACGATTCACATAGGCCGTGTGTTGAGATTCTGCAGTCCATCGTCGAGCCGCTCGGAACCACGACCCCCGTCCTCACGGAGGCATTTCACCTGCTTTCCCCGGGCAGCCTCGGCGCGGCAAATCTGATCCATTTCATCGCCGACGGCGGACTCGCCGTGTGGTTTCTAGATCCGGAAACGCTCGATCGCGCTTTCGAGCTCATGCGGCAATACGCCGATCATCCGATGGATCTGGCGGATGCCTCGCTCGTAGCCATGGCGGAAGCCGAGAACCTTCACAAGGTATTTACAATCGATCGCAGGGATTTCGCCACCTACCGCATCAAGCGAGGTCACCGGCTGCGAGCATTCGAGCTCATCGAACCGACCAGAATGCGAAAATAGAGGCTCGATGCGCCCGCCGTGCGGGCGCGAATTAACTGGTGCCAGGCAATCGAAGCAGGCTCCACTCTCAGAATGATTCCGCAGATCATTGGCAACAGCCCAGCGTTGGATCCAAGAGTCCGCTCCTGGCCGAAAGCACGTGCTCCTGCGATCATCTCACTCGTATCCGCATCGCGGGAATCCGTAGCTATCAACCGGGATCATCAACATGTCCGCGCCAGACAAATATCCACTTGATGGTGGCTGCGATTGCCGCACGTTGCGGTACCGCCTGGAAAGCAGGCCGCTATTCGTTCATTGTTGCCACTGTCGCTGATGTCAGCGCGAAAGCGGGGCATCATTCGCGGTCAACGCCATGGTGGAGGCGGAGCGCGTCACTCTGCTCGAGGGTAGTCCGGAAATAATTGAGACGCCGTCGGCAAGCGGCAAAGGGCAGCGCATTGCGCGCTGCCCGAAGTGCCGGATCGCGGTCTGGAGCCACTATGCCGGCGCCGGCCCATCAATAAGCTTCATCCGCGTCGGCACGCTCGATGGACCGGACGAGCTGCCGCCAGACATCCACATTTTTACGGCGTCGAAGCAGCCTTGGTTCGTTCTGCCGCCGGGCGTGCCGACGGTCCCGGCGTACTACGACAGGTGCGACTACTGGCCGCCTGATAGCCTCCTACGGAGGGAGGCGCTACTAGCTAAAATTGGCAGACCAGGTCCCGCGGTGCTTTAGTAGCTGCATCGCTTCGCCGCCTATTACAACCGGCGGCGCGTTCACGCTGGACTGGGTGGGGTGACGCCCTTTGAAAGAGGCGGCACGAACTGGATGCCAGTCGGCGAGTCTTCGTCACTTCGCATGGCAATCCGATTGTTCCGGACTCTTCCACACGCCAATTGCTGCGTAGTCAAGAATTCGCCATGGACAAGCTACGATAGCTGAGGAGCCGATATACTCCGCAGTGATGACCTCACTGCTTCAGCCCCTTCACCTGCTGCTGTTGATGTTTGCGGGCTGGGTCAACCGTCATCGTGCGACGAGAGCCGCTGAGGAGGTGTCCTCAGTGGTGT
>JBDTUL010000846.1:0-2621 GCA_040007735.1 Gammaproteobacteria bacterium
CCCGGTTAAGAGGTTAATGCCGGTGGTTGGGCTCGGCTGTCCACGGATCGCGCAACAGATCTTTGGCCTTCGGCATCGCCACCCACAAAGATATCGTGCGGCGCATCCTCGCCGTTCGGCACCTGCCGACATGGTCAAACCTTCCCCTGGGGTGCTGACAACCATCACCGTCGGAACGGCTCGCGATTACCAACTCCAAAAAACCGCGATGTGGCTACAGACGTTCAGGGACGAGGATTGAGTCAGCGCGTGTCTGCGAGACGCGGTTCGAGGACCGAACGTGGCATCAACCTCTGCGCGCGCGGAGCTCCGCCACGCTCACTCGATTCCAGAACCCGCCTCATGAGGGCTGCGCCCACGTGCTGGCCGGCCGCCGATCTCGCACCGCTGTCCCGCCTGGTCTTCGGGCCGAGCGCGCCATCCAGTCTGAGGCCAGGCGTAGAATCGACTGCGTGGCGCAGGACCTCGGGCTGATTCCAGCGGACCGTCCTGCGGCCGCATGCACAGCTTGGCGGGCGTCACCGCGCCGCCTGAAACGAAGGGTCACATGGGCGATCACAATAGCACGCTGACGCGCGTCCAGCCGGTGTTCAATGCGTTGCTCGACCTCTCGCCAGACGGTGATTCCTGGCTTGGCGAGCTGTGGGATATGGCGGCATTGACCCGGCCGGGAATGGCGTTGTCCAGGCCGAGCACGCTCGGCCGTCTGATTCCCGGCGAAACGCCTGTCGACCACGCTGCCCGTCCAGGGAAGGTATACGAACGGACGGTTGCCCCACCGGCTGCGTTCCTGCGGTGGTTGCTCGAGAACCCGCATCGGATGCAGGTCGGCGATCGCGCGACCTTCGGCGCGAAGAGCAGGGCCGCGCAGCAGTGGCGCGCCAAGCTGTTCTCTGATGACGCGGCAACGGTCTCCCAAGCGCAGGCTGAGGGCTTGAATCAGCTATCGAAGCGGCTCGGCTCGCGCGGGCGGAACAAATGGTGGGCGTTTGAAGGGTTCACCCATGTCGACTGCTGCCTGATCACTGACGAGTGCGTGCTGTTTGTCGAAGGCAAACGGACCCACGGAATTTCACCCTCGACGCGGTGGTTCACGCAGCGGAGCCAGTTGTGGCGGAATGTGGAAGCGGCGCAGGAGTTTGCCGGCGCGAAAGAGTTCGCGATGATCCTGGCGGTCGAGAACGAGGCCGACGGCACCACCGCTCTCGCTGACGGCTCATCGTCGCTGGCCGGCAGCTTTCCCCACCTCGAGCCTGGGCAGCGCACCGAGCTGGACCGCCACGTGATCGGCTTCGTGACATGGGCCGAAGTGGTGACGCGATTCGGCCTGACGCCGGAGTGCCTGCCACCGCGGGTGCGGCCCTGAGTATCGGATCTGCCGCAATCGAGGTCCGCTCGCCTTGAACCCACTCCTTCTGTAGGTCTCCAATTGCCAATTCTCGCGCTGATTCCCGGATCGGAACACATAAGTGGCACGGCGCGTCTGGCCTACCCCGACCGGCCAAGCCACCGTTAATGAATCTGGTCGCACGCAATAGTGGCGAGACACGACCAGACTGAAATCTGGGTTTTTGCTCGCCTGAGCGGCTGCCGCTGCTGAGAGCAAAGAGCGCGATGCGCCGTATCGTCGCGTGGCACATCCTTGCCTCCCACTTCAGGCACGTCTGTTTCATTCACCTTCGGCCTTGACCGGGACGCGGCGCGGGGGGATTGCCTTGGGATCGGCGCAGTATTACGAGGGTGAGCGGCCGTTCGGACCAATTGTCGCGCTCGGGGCGGGCGTTGGTGTCGGGATCGGCGCAGGCGTCGGGGCCATCGTTTCAGTTGTGATCGGGGGCTTTGAGACCGAGAGTATAGAGATCGTTCACGCCTTCGTGCGCCTCTGGGGAACGGCGTCGCAGAGGGGTTCGTCCGGACCGTTCGCTCGGAGTGTTTGGATGGGCTCCTGATCCTCATTCGCGAACATCTCGACCGTGTGGTGCGCGTGTGTATTGACATTACAACGGCCATCGGCCCATCAATCCTTGGCGTTGATGCCGCCCGAGCCGCCGGGTCCTGCCGCAGGCGAGCGGAGTGGCTCGTGCCTCTTGCGTTGCGATCGACTTGGCGGGGCGATTCACGAGTACCCTCTTGCGGCCTGACACCGTTTCTGCACCGTACAGGCTGAACGTTTCCGGCGCCGATTGAGAATCAGCAATTGATGCTTGATAAGGACGGTTCGGCGACCACGGAACGGATGCCGCCGGACCGGCAATCGAACGGTCGTCGTCAGCAGATGCAGAAGAAGGACGACCAAGTCGCGCCCGTCGCAATCCTATCAAGATCGCGTTTCCAAGAAATCCCAGCCAATTTAGCAATTCGCCGTGCACAGGCTCTCGTCAGAGCCACGACACGAAGAACCCCGCGTTCAATGACCGGCATCAATTTGTTAGCCGGATGCTTGTTTCCAATGTTCCTTGTTGCATCGTCAGACGACCCCGATGGACCGGCCGCGTCGGTTGAACGCCTCTTTTGTGAGTCTTGTGGCGACTCGTCTTCGTACCCTCATGGCTACGCCGGGACGACCGTCGTACGGTGAGCGCGGAGGAAGGATTTGATCTGGCGAATCGCCAGCGGAATCC
>JBDTUL010000847.1:0-2617 GCA_040007735.1 Gammaproteobacteria bacterium
CGTAGATCGTCGTCATCCAATCACTCGCTTGCACAAAGCGGACAGCGGCGAGCCGCACGAGTCGGTCGCATGAACCGCGGGAGAGACAGTCAAACAGGTCAGGGCTTCAAGGCACACGATCGGCAGTTTTAGTAGTCAATGCGCAGCGCTTGGGCCGGCAGGCCTGCACCTGCGTTCGCACAACGAAGGAGGCGTGGCGGGCGGGAAAAAATGGGCTCAAATCACACACGAAACGCTCATCCGTTGCGGAGACCGAACGCCCTTTGGATGCTACTCCCGGCCCCGCCGCGAAGTAAACAGCCGTGCGAAATGCAATGTCGGCCCCGCGGGTAGGGCCGCTGATGCGCAGGCGCCACGCGAAATCTGAGGGAGGGTGCGTCAGATTCGGGGCTCGAGACCGGTCTTCCTATCGAGCCGGGCTCCCAACTCTATGCCGGCGGGCCGGCGCCGGGTTACACAGGTGTACCGGTCAGACCGCCCCGGCCGGTTCCAGGTACGCGTAGCCGTTCAGCTCGCCTTCGTAGAAGCGCTTCAGCATCTGGCTTTCGGCCAGGGTCATGCGCCCGTCGCGGATGGCGCGCTCGCAGTCCCGGGCCAGGGCCGGATACAACTCTTCGACGTCGTATTCCATGTACTCCAGCACCTTGTTCGCGGTGTCGCCCTTGACGATTTCCTCGATCCACCAACCCCCCTCGTCGTGCAGGCGGATGTGGACGACGTGGGTGTCGCCGAACAGGTTGTGCAGGTCGCCCAGGGTTTCCTGGTAGGCCCCGACCAGGAAGGCGGCCAGGTAGTACTCCTCGCCAGGGCGCAGGTCGTGCAGCTCCAGTGCGTTCTTCACATCGCGCAGGGAGACGAACTTGTCGATCTTGCCGTCGGAATCGCAGGTGATGTCCGCGAGCACGCCGGTGCGCAGGGGCCGCTCGTCGAGCCGGTGGATCGGCATGATCGGGAACAGCTGGTCGATGGCCCAGCTGTCGGGCAGCGACTGGAACACTGAGAAATTGCAGAAGTAAGTGTCTGAGAGAATGGACTCGAGGTCTTCCAGCTCTTCGGGAAGGCGGTCGAGCTTGCGGCACGCGTCTCGAATCTTTGCGCACGTGGCCCAGTACAAACGCTCGGCGAGCGCGCGGAACTCAAGCGACAGCAGGCCGATGTTGAACATCTGCAGGATCTGCTCGCGCGCCGTCAGCGTGTCGTGATAGCACTCCACCAGGCGCCGCTCGGATACTGACCGGTAGGCGTCGAAGAGATCCCGAATCGGCTGCGGCAGCTCTTCCTGGCCGGTGTAATCCGTGGCCGTGTCGCCGGTCACCTTGAACTTGTCGAGCGCGGACGAACCCAGCGCATTGAAGACGAGCACGCTGTGGTACGCCGCGATGGCGCGCCCGGACTCGCTGACGATCATCGGGTGCGGAATATTGCGAGCGTTACAGACGCTGGCGATTCGATACACAACGTCGCTGGCGTATTCGTTCAGCGTGTAGTTCATCGAAGAGGAAAAGTTCGTGCCGCTGCCGTCGTAGTCGACGCCGAGCCCGCCGCCCACATCGATGTATTGAAGGCCCGCCCCCATCAGCTTCAGCTCCGCATATACGTGCGCGAGCTCGTTGATGGCGTCCTTCACGCGGCGGATGTCCTGCAGCTGGCTGCCCGGGTGGCAATGCACGAGCTGCAGGCAATCGAGCATGTTCCGCTCTTTCAGGATGTTGAACAGCTCGATGATCTCGGTGACGAACAGGCCGAACTTCGACTTGTCGCCGGCCGAATCGCGCCAGCGCCCGGAGCCTTCGCTGAACAGTTTCACGCGCACGCCGATGCGTGGCCGCACGCCGTAGGTTTCCGCGTGTTTGAGAATGAGCGCGAGCTCTTCGAAATTCTCCACCACGGGAATGATGGTGCGCCCGAGTTTCGTGGCGAGCGTGACCGCCTCGATGTAGCTGTGATCCTTGAAGCCGTTGCAGACGATGAGCCGGTCCGGCTCGTTTTCCGTCATCGCCATGACAGCGAGCAGCTCGGGCTTCGAGCCCACTTCCAGCCCGAAGCCGAATTCCTTGCCGTATCGATAAACCTCTTCCACCACGAGGCGCTGCTGGTTCACCTTGATGGGGAACACCGCGGCATAGCGATTCTTGTAGTCGTTCTCGGTGATGGCCTGCTGGAAGGCTGCGTGCAGGTGCTTCAGGCGGTGCGCGAGGATGTCTGAGAAGCGCACCACCACTGGCGTGGTGAGATCGCGTGCCCGCAACCCTTCCACGACTTCGAACAGGTCGATGTCCTTGCCGGACAGCGGATCGGTGTTCGGCCGAACCACGAGGTGCCCGGCGTCATTGATGGAGAAGTAGCCCTTGCCCCACGCATTGACGTTGTAGAGGTCCATCGAATCCACCACGCGCCAGGGCGCGGCCGGATTGAACTTGGGTTTGCCGTTCAAGGCGTTCTTCGGATCAGCGGCCACGGCGTAGCGTCTCCAGGAATTTCACGAGGCCCGCAAAGTTTGGGCCGGCCAAAAGACAAATGGCTGGTCCCGATTAACGGTGCCAGCCACGCAGGTGCGAACAATTGGCGCGGAAGATATCAAAAATGCGTTGCGAGCAAGAGTGCGCGGGCCGCGCAG
>JBDTUL010000848.1:0-2615 GCA_040007735.1 Gammaproteobacteria bacterium
AAGGATCAGCGCGCTGCTATCGACGTCCTGAAGCTGCACGCGCGTGGATTCAATCGGTGCGCTCGCGCGCAGATAGAGCGCGCCGCCTGCACTTTGCACGCGCAGGTGCTCGCCGACCGCAGGCTCAATCCCGACGCGCACGTTTCGATCGATGAAGATCACGCGCTCCTGGCCGACGATCAACGGCACGGCGAGGGGCAGACGCTCCCAGCGAATAATCTGCACCGCTTCGGTGGGTAGCGCTTCGAAGGCGATGCTGAGCACGAGGACAAGGAGCGCGATGCGTTTCATTTGGAGGTTCCCTGCATGCGAGTCAGTCCGGTGCGGCCGGGCGGTTGTGCGGGCGGCGGTGTCTCAATGCGTTGGGGCGTGCTCTCAAAGCAGTCAAGCGCGAGTCCAAATGGATTCTTCTCGGGGTCCACATCCATGCGCACGACCTTGACGGCATAGCGGATCAACGCGCGTTTGACTTGCTCGGCGCCGTAATACTCATCGGCGTTGACATCCAGCGTGACCACCCAGTCTCGATCCGATACCGAGCGCACTCGCAGCGCGGGCGCATCGCCGTAGCCACGACCCGGAATCTCATAAATACCGCGCACCCTTTGACGCAACTCCCCACTGTCTCGCCGCAGCGTGAAGTCCTGCTCCAGAAAACTCTTGCATGCAGGCGTGAAATACGGCGAAAGGGCGTGAATGTTGCGGGCGTAGTCTTCCTCGCCATTGGTCGGCCAGCGATGAAGTTGCTGGAAGACGTACCAGGTGAAGGCGTAGACGGATTCCGGTGGAACGTCCCACCACTTGCGCACGCTTCCCGAGCGCAGGTCGGGCGGCACGTGAATGGTCAGATTCTTCGGCGCGCTCCACCATCCCATGCCGAGCAGCAACCCCAGAAAAATCAACGCCACTGCACCGATGCGCAGCGTCCGCACATGCGCCTCGAGGTGCGTGACTTCATTCTTGAAGCGGCTCATCGCGACCTCTCTGGGTGGGAAGAGTCTCGACGTGTGGTCCAGTAGCCGGACCGTGTGATGAGATCGCCGGCGCCGAGATAGACCGCCAGGCGCGGCGCGTGCTGAGCGATCCACCATTGAATCTGACGATGTAGCCAGGTGTCCGGGCGACCCCGCTTCTGCCGGCGCAGGAGGCCGCCGCCCCACCACACGCCGACCGCAACGGCGAGGACGATGAGCGTCGGCGCCATGGCGATGCTGCGGGTAAGAACCGCGAGGGCGATACCCAATACCAATCCGCATCCCGCCGACAGCCCGACTGTGATCCACAACTCATCGGTGGTCAGTCCGCGCACAACGGCGGGCTGACGATTCAACCGGTAAGGCAGGAACGTTACGGTGCTGCCACGACGCTCATCGCGACCCGCTGTCATGCCGCGCGACTCTCAAAGAATCCCGGTGGCGGTGGTCAGCAGCCAGATGCCGACGACCAGGAGCACCGCGCCGACCCCGACCGTGAGCCCAAAGTCACCCCACGTCCTGCGATTGGTGTGGATCTCCGAGTAGGCGTTGTACGCGTGGTAGCAGACGCCGACGAACATCACCGCAATCACCAGCAGCGCGCCGAGCAGCACGATGTCGTAGCCATAGTTTTGCAAGGTTTCCAGAATGCCGGCGCCGGCTCCGCGCGAGGGGTCCTCAACCGTGGGGAGCACCGCCTGCGCGGTCGTGGACAGACCCGCACTGATGGCGAGCAAACTGGGGGAGAGGACGTGCAAGGCACGACGGCCGAAAAGCGTAGGACGTTTCATAAAGATTCCACCGATGAGTTATGAGAGCAGCAGGAAGGTCAGCACCAGATACATCGCGACGAAGCGGACGATCACGCCGATGAATTGGCGGTTAGAAAGTTGGTCTTCGGCCCAGCCCACATACGCCGTGCGCATGGCCCATACGCCCCACAGGAGCAAGACGGCGAACATGCCGCTCAGGAGCAGAACGGCACACGCATCCGGCGCGAAGCCGCCGTTGCTCGAGAACGCGCTGAGTTGATCGGCCGTCATGGGGCGGCGTCCTCGTCGCGGCGGTAGTCGCCCTTCAGCTCTTGCGGGTCGCGTGGCTGCGCGCGCAGTGGGGAGAGATAGTCCTGGATGCCCCCGCGAATGCGCTCGATGTCGGCGTGCAGGCGCGAGTAATCGAAGTGATAGCGGCGGTCGGCGACGGAGGCGATTTCCGTACTTTGCTGGGTGAGCCGCTCGAGCATGTCGAGCTGTCGCACGAGCGCTGCGAGCCGCGCCTCTTCGGAAGGGGCATCGGCTGCCGAGGACGGCAGATCGAGGGTCAGGGCGACGGCCATCGCGACGGCCAGAAGACAGGGCCGAAGGCGCATCGCCTTGCATCGCTGGGTCATCGGGATTCTCCACATCAGGCCGGTGGGCATGACGCGGAAGACTGCAAGGCGTACGAGACGACTGCCTCAATCAATAGGACGCCGGCCGCTACCGGATTGGCGCACGATCGGCTGCTACAGATACTTCTTGAAAGAGCCCGCGGCGAGATCGACGGCGATGCTCAACAGGACGGCGCTCGGCAGGAAAATGAGGAGCGGGTGCACGCTCACGGGTAACGCGAGGTACACGACCCACGGCAACACCACGATCG
>JBDTUL010000849.1:0-2606 GCA_040007735.1 Gammaproteobacteria bacterium
GATCGAGAAGCAGCAACTCGGTGGCGAGAGTTGTATCGGTGACATCCACAGGCTTCGCCGAGCGAATGATGAATCTGAGATGCAGCAGCGCGCCGGCTTCTTCGACCGCGTCATAGATGCACACCGCCGTTGCCGAGCGGAGCTCGGCAACCAGGACGGCATCGTCGGCGACGACCTCGAATCGATCGGGCGCGACGGCAACTTCTCGGTGCATCGTGGTCGGCATGGAGTCTTGTATACGGCCAGAAGGCGGCGTGTGGACCCCAAATGTACCGGAAAAGTGAAGTGGCGCACGATGACCTTCTCGAATTGTGCGGACTCGCACTAAGCGCATGTCGCCGATGCACGACTCACGTCGTGCACCGAAGTCATGCACCCAGTAAGACGCTCGCGACAATGGCGATCTGCAGGAAGGCGACCGCGACGAGGGTGGTCGAGAAGAGGAAGTTACGCATGACAATCTCCTGAAGAAAAAACCAAGTTGTTTTCGATCCGTACCGCCCGGTGATCGCATCGATGTACCCGGGCTGCGGGAGGGATAAAGCACCGGCTGTGCCAACTGACTTGCGCATCCGTGTCAACAGACGCCACACCGCATCCAACCGTTTGAAGCGCCGTTGAAATTTTTCTTTCGCACGAAGCGCGTCGGCCGTTCGGCGGCCTGCGGGAAACGACGTCCGCACGTGTCCGCATCCCGTCCGCGGGACGTCCGGCAGCGGACAGATCCCGCAAGCGGGATTTACGGCTTGGCGTCGCTCGGTGTTCTGCCTCTCCGTGCGTGCGGCCAGCCGTCGTCCCAACATTGGGATTTACAGGGCCCAACGCGTCCCGCAATCGCAACGACACCGCAGCCGGCGCGAGGCTCGTGTTCGAACGCCCCCACTCCTTTCATCACGCTGATCAGTCGCTTGCGAAGTTGAGCCGCGCCCGCAAGCCTCGTGGCACAGGCCTTGCCTCTGTTCTGGGCTATGGATCACCCGCGTACGGAATTCCTCCAGGCCAGGCGCAAGCGCCGCGTCGTTCTCGGCACGGCCGCGGGCCTTGCGCTGGCCGGCGCAGCGTTCGCCATCGTCCGGCTCGATCCCGTCGCGACGTCGGTCCGCCGCAGCGAGCTCCTCATGGACACCGTTCGCCGCGGCGAATTTGTCCGGCAGGTTCGGGGGCCCGGTGTTCTGGTGCCGAGGGACATTCGGTGGCTGGCTGCGCAGGCGCCCGGCCGCGTCGAACGCCTGGCGTTGAAGCCGGGCAGCGCCGTGCAACCAGACTCCGTAATCGTGGTTCTTAGTAATCCCGAGCTGGAGCGCGTGGTGCAGGAAGCCGAGTGGGGCCTTGCGCAGGGAGAAGCCGAGGTGGCGGCCCTGAAGCTGCAACTCCAGAGCCAGGTGCTGGAACAGAAGTCTCGTCTGGCCGAGGCGCGCGCCAACTATGAAAGCACGCGACTGCAGGCCGAGGCAGAGAAGGATGCAGCGCGACAGATGGCCGTCTCACAGTTGCAGGCACGTCGCTCAGAGATCATGTCCGATCAACTCGCGATGCGCGTGCAGATTGAGAGCGACCGCCTGGCGAATCTGGGCGATGCCACTCGGGCGCAATTGCGAGCACAATCCGCGCGGCTGGAGCAGCTCAGGAACGTGCTGGCACGCCAGCGACAGCAGTTCGAATCGCTAGAGGTGCGCGCAGGGATGACTGGTGTTGTTCAGGCACTTCCCCTTCAAGTGGGCCAGCAGGTCGCGGCCGGTGTGCAGCTCGCCCGCGTGGCACAGCTCGACGACCTGGTCGCGGAGCTGAAGATTCCGGAGTTGCAGGCCCGTGATCTCCTCGCAGGCCAGAAGGCTCGCATCGATACTCGCAACGGCATCATCTCGGGCCGCGTCTCACGTGTAGACCCCGCGGTGGAAAATGGAACGGTGCGTGTTGAAGTGGATCTGGCCGGCACACTGCCCGCCGGCGCACGACCGGATCTCTCCGTGGATGGCGTCATAGAAATCGAGCGTCGCGCCAATTGCCTGTTCGTCGCCCGACCCGCCACGGGCGAGCCGGAATCCAAAGCCAGCGTTTTCAAGGTGGAAGCCGACGGCGCACGCGCCCTGCGCACCTCCGTGCAGCTCGGCAAAGCATCCGTCAATGAAATCCTGGTCGTCGCGGGGCTCAACCCCGGCGACCGCATCATCGTCTCCGACATCTCGCAGTGGAGTGCATCTGATGAGCTACGCATCCGATAGGAACGACGACAGCGTCCCGCTGATCCGCATGCGGGCGATCACGAAGGTGTTCTTCACCGATGAGATCGAAACGCACGCGTTGTCTGGCGTTCACTGCGACATCAACCGCGGCGAGTTCGTGTCCATCTCCGGCCCGTCGGGCTGCGGGAAGTCCACGTTGCTCGCGATTCTTGGGCTGCTCGATGCGCCCTCGAGCGGTGAGTACCTGCTCAACGGCCGGCCGGTGGGGGAAATCACCGTCAACGAGCGCGCCACGATCCGCAATCGCGAGATCGGGTTCATCTTCCAGTCCTTCAATCTGATCGGCGATCTCACCGTCTATCAGAACGTGGAGTTGCCGCTCACCTACCGACGCGGCTTCTCGCGCGAGGCGCGCAAGAAAGC
>JBDTUL010000850.1:0-2602 GCA_040007735.1 Gammaproteobacteria bacterium
AGCCTCGCAGCGCCAGTCGCAAGCCTCGCAGCGCCAGTCGCAAGCCTCGCAACGCGAAGCGGAAGCGGCGCAGCGCCAGGCGGCGATGGAACGGCAGGCGGCGAACGACGCGCAGCTCTCCGCGCAAGCGGCGCGCCAGCAGACGCTCGACGCCGAGGTCCGCGTTGCCCAAATGGAAGAGCAGCTCCGGGTCGCCATCGAAGGCCGCAAGACCGATCGCGGCATGGTGGTCACGCTCGGCGATGTTCTCTTCGACACCAACAAGGCGCAGTTGAAACCGGGCGGCATGCGCAACCTGCAAAAGCTCGCGGACTTCTTCAAGGAGTATCCGCAGCGCACGGTGATGATCGAAGGGTTCACCGACAGCTCCGGGGCGAGCAGCACCAACCAGGAGCTTTCGGAAAGCCGCGCCCGAGCGGTGCGCACCGCGTTGCTTGACATGGGCATCGCATCGGATCGCCTGACGGCGCGAGGCTACGGCGACTCCTATGCGGTCGCGGCCAACGACACCGCGGCGGGCCGCCAGCTGAACCGGCGCGTCGAGATCGTCGTCACGGACGCGAGCGGGAAGATCGCTCCGCGTTGAAATCGCCTCATTGAAAAGGGCCGGTCTCGCGACCGGCCCTTTTTGTTTGCGGCGCAGCCCGCCTGCGCTACTCGTCGAGCTTCACGTTGCGCTCGATGATCACCTTCCTCATGCGCTCGATCTCGCTGCGGATCTGCGCGGCGAATTCCGCCGACGTGTTGCCGACCGGCCGGGCGCCGACCTGCTCGATCTTGGCGCGGAACTCCGGGTTCGCTTCGACCTTCTTCATCGCATCCGTGAGGCGCGCGACGATTTCCGGCGGGGTCTTGGCGGGCAAGGTGAGGCCGTACCATGCCTCGTCGGTGAACCCTCTCATGCCGGCGTCTTCCATGGTCATCACGTCCGGATAACCCGGCACTCTCCGGGGGGAGATGACGCCGACCGCGCGCAGCTTGCCGCCGTCGATGTAGGGCTTGGACGAGGGAAACTGGTCGAAGAGGATGTCCACCTGCCCGCCCATGACGTCCTGCATGCCGGGTCCCGAACCCTTGTACGGCACGTGGACGAGCTTCACGCCCGCCTCCGCCTGGAAGGACTCTCCCAGCATGTGATTGATGCTGCCCACGCCCGAGGTCGCGAACGTGTATTTGCCGGGGCTCGCCTTCAACAGCGCGATGAACTCCGTGAGGTTCTTCGCCTTGATCGAAGGCCCGACGGTGATGACGTTCGGCATCGACGCGATGTTGGTGATCGGCACGAAGCTCTCGAGCGTGTACTCCGGCTTCGACTTGGAAGCGCCGTATACGATCATCGTGCTCACGGTGGCGATGCCCAACGTGTACCCATCGGGCGCCGCCCTTGCGACCTCGGCCGTTCCCAATGCGCCCGCGGCGCCGCCCCGATTCTCCACGATGACCGGCTGCCCCAGCTCGCGGCGCAGGTACTCGGCGGCGAAGCGCGCGATGATATCGGTGCTCCCGCCCGCGGCGAACGGCACGATGAGCTTGATGGGGCGCGTTGGGTACGACTGGGCTGATACGCCCGTCATGAAGATGCACGACGCAATGGCGGCGAATGCTGCTTTCCAAAAACTCATGGTGACTCCTTCGTGGGAACGTGTGTGGGCCGGGCGAGCATCATGACCTGATGTGTCGTAAGCACATCCTCCTGGTAGATCGCCCGTAGCCGCTCGGGCGGCGTGCGTGGATCCTTTTGCGTCCATTGCCGCAGTATCTCGAAATCCGCCTTGCGGAGATGATCCTGCAGCTCAGCGACGGTGATCCGATTCAGGGTTCGATAGGTACCCCACAGGGTCAGGAATTCCTTCCTGTCGGGGACCGCGGCCACCAGCTTCTCATGCAATGCATTGTGCTGGATCTCGAGGTGCACCCAGGGCTCGGGGATCCGGTGGAATAGATGGGCGCCTTCGGGCGAGTAGTACAACGGCGCGATCTGCACGAGGAACAACCCGCCCGGCTTCAGGCTCGAGCGGATGAGCTCCAGCGTCGGGCCGACCAATCGTTGATCCACGTGCTCGAACACGGACCAGCTGTAGGCGACGTCGAACCGCTCGTCGGCGCTGTGCAGGAACCCGGGCTGCACTCGATGGAACTCGAGATTGTCCGGGAGCGCGGCCAGGCCACGTTGCGCCCGTGCGATCGGAAGGCATCGCTCGGGGTCGGGGCCGATGTCGATGCCGACGACACGCCGCGGCTCGTGATCGAGCGCAAGGCCCAAGGCGCTGATCCCCTCGCCGCACCCAAAGTCCAGGACGTCGAGTCCCTTGACCCCGCCGGTCCACTCCGCGACGCATTTCGGGACCATCTCGAAGCGGGCGCGAAATCCCTCGTCACTGGCCGAGTGACCCGCGTGAGTCGGCGCCTCTTCGGTCATCGCTGCCTTCCGCGGCAGGTCGCGCGCGCCCTGCGCCGCTGCGAGGATCTCCCGCAATTCCGCCGGAGATGACCAGTCGCGGCCGAAAATGAACCGGGGGATCGTCCATCGATTCGAGTCGTGCGCGAAGAAGCCGGGATCGGCCGTGAACGCCGCGTGGATGCCCAGCTCGGCCGCGTAGCG
>JBDTUL010000851.1:0-2600 GCA_040007735.1 Gammaproteobacteria bacterium
TCGGTGGGGGCTTTTCCGGTAGAATTAGCATAGCGCTTTTAGGGCCGCGGGCTGCATAGGCTCGGGCCGTTGGCCGCGGCGCTGCAGAGGCGCGAGTTGGCTTCGTTCTGCCAAAATGGTAAAATGATCCGTATACGGAATAAGTACCTCGTCCTCTCACCGAGGTCTGTATCGACCGGAGAGAATCCCGAGGTCTGCGGCGCGTTGTCCTCTATCTCATTGGCCCGGCGCAGCTCGCGGGTTCTCGCGCTCCAGCGCCTTGAGGCGCTGGCGCCCATCGCTCGTAACGCCGGGCTGTCGACTTCGGCCTTCTTAAGCCATTCGTTGAGCGTCTGCGCCGTGCAGCCGATCTTGGCCGCAATCGACACGATCGCTGCCCACTGCGAGGCGTGCTCGGCACGGTGATCGAGCAACCATCCGGACGGCGCGCTCCCGCCAACCTCGGAGGAAAACTTCGCGGATGTATTGTGATGCGTCATGGCTCCAGGCTCTCAAGAGGTTGGAGCCTCCGACAAACCCGGGGCGGTTCAGTCTCTTGGAACCGTTTGAACTGCTCTTCAGGCGTAAGCTCTGGCTCTTTGCGCTTGGGCATCACTTCACCTGCTTCAGGTCTTTGACGAGCGCCTTCAATTCCTTCGGAAGCCCGACCATTTCTTTGATCACGAGTGGCTGTTGGAGATACCTCTTCGCGAGTTCGGCGACCACCTCAGCATGTGTCGCGTCGCGCGGACGCTTCAAGGTCTGGCGGTCGGGGCGACGCGACACCCAAAGCTTATGAAGAGCGAACGTGCGCGGATCGGGGACAACAACCCTCACCGGGTATCCGTCCTCTGCGATCACGATTGCTTCAAGCTGAGGCGACGACAACAGCCACTGAACGCCGGGCATCTTAGTCGCTTCAACATCGGCATCGACCTTCATGGTCTGAAAATTGTCTGTCTCCGCGCACAGCAAGTCAACGATGTATCCATCATCGTTCGTTGGGTTCAAACCGTAGTCCGATTTGAAAGTCTTGTCGGCTCGCCTGAGGATGCCCAGCAACCCCTCACGTGGAACTCCGGTGGCCGCCAAAAGCAGCGACTGATTTGAGTCCCACAGGAGGTCGGCGTCAGTGGTCGCTACGTGTTGGCTATCGAGGAGCGTGCCAGTAGCCCCCTCGTATGCGTATAGCGCATTGGTGCCTGCGACGATGATGTGGCTGCCGAGCAGATTCTCGCGATCAAGCTCGCGCAAGATGTTGGCGGCAATCGTCGGCATCCTGCCGAGTTTAAGCGCGCGGTTGACCGGCGCCATTTGGTCGAGCCTCTTCTTGAGGCCTTTGACCTTCGTTGTGAGCGCTTTCCGCTTTTGATCGTGCGCGTCCTTCTTCGCCCTGAGTTCCGGCGTCTCGCGCCCGAGAGACTTGCGCACCCTCCCATGCTGTTCGGTTAGGTAACGCCGCCCTTTAGAGGTCTGCCAAATGAGCGAGCCCATGCGTTCGAGTTCGGCTGACGCTGGCCGCCACGAGGCGTAAAGTTGCTGTGCGTCTATCAGCTGGCGACGCTGTTCGTTCGTAAGCTCAAGGAATTCCATGGCCAAGCCATTGAAAAGACTATCGTTTTACACAATCCTAGGAAATCGGATTATGAAGTAAAACTCCAATGATTTCAAGGGTTGAGGCTCACTTCTCGATCAGGTCGTTCGATAGGTCAACCTCTGGCCAACGGCGCCCTTCACCATTTTCGAGGCTGCCGGGGAAGCTGTGGCTGGAACCAGCGATGACGAAAATCAAAATCGCGAAGAGTAGCGGCAAGGTGTTTGCCGATTTGAGCCTTCCGGATGCTGACACGCACGCCACGAAGGCTGCGCTTGTGCGCCAAGTCGACCTGCTCATCAAGGAGGCCGGCCTGACTCAGCAGGAGGCCGCTAAGCGCATGAACATCTCGCAACCCGATGTGTCACGGATGTTGCGCGGACAGTTTCGAGATTTCTCGCTTCAGCGCCTGATGCGCTTCATCACTGCGCTCGGGCAGAACGTACAGATTGCTGTGACCGCTCCGGCTCGTCCTCGCAAGCGTGGCAAACTCTCTGTCGCCGCGATGGCCGAATAGCTCCGGCAGTCATGCCTAAACTGCGACAGGTCGAAATGATGCTTCTTGCTGGCATCTTCGAGATGCACGGCGGCAGAATCGATGATGCAAGTTCACGTCGGGTTGACCATCGTGGCATCCGTCGGCGCACCGATCGCTTTTTGGCTGTTTCGGTCGTTTTGCATCTTAGCGCGCGCGCCGCGTTGGTTGCAACGCCAATGGCTTTACCAGGCTACGCTCCAACATCCTGCAAGTCCTCGCGTTTGGATCCTGACTGCACAATTCGCATCTGTTCGGCCGCATAGCTGCACGCCAGCTCGAGGCGTCCTCGGTCCGGCCCGACAGCCACGTCTCGAAGTCGTTTAGATTCGACGGGCATACGCTCGTGATTGATGCAGATCCGCGCGCAGTGGCGCATCATGTTTGCCGGTCGGCCGATGCGGCAGCCGAGCCACCCCGGCAAGGTGCTGCGCAAATTCGTGATTCCGGCGCTGGAGGAGAGCGGCATCAGCATCAGCGCGTTTGCCGACC
>JBDTUL010000852.1:0-2586 GCA_040007735.1 Gammaproteobacteria bacterium
CCGAGTGAGCCAGGCTTCGAGCGTCAACCGCGAAGCTGCACCGATCGCAAGCGCCGCGGCGCTCGGCACAACCGCAGCCGATGTCGCCAGCCGCCCCGCAAACGCCGGTGGCGTCTGTTGCGCAAAGCGAATCCATCGATCGACGAAATGCTCGCCGGGCACCCAGGGAAACGCCGAGTCCTCGCAAACATATGAATCGGGGACGTTCCCCCGCCGCAGCAGGTTGCGCCCGACAACGCCTGGGTCGCAGAACCACGTCGGCCCGGCCCCACGCGCGCGAAGCCATTTGGCGAGCGCCCGCTGCCGCGGACTGAACCAGTAAGGCGCCTTGCGTGCACCCAGAATGAAAATCTCGCCGACGCCCGGCTGCCCTTCGAGCAGCGGCACGGTCCACGACCCGGAGGAAATCACATCCGCCGGTTGCCCGAATCTCAGGTAGAGCTGCCGCAGAAGCGCGGTGAGCAGCACCATGTCGCCGAACGCTCCGCAGCGCATGACGAGCGGGGGCACATTGGCGTGGAGAGGGGATTTATTTTTGTCGTCGCTCACGGGCGCCGGATGATCGCATCTCCGGCGGTTGCGAGGATATCCACGTAGCGCGCCACTCTCGGGCGGCGCGGGCGCAGTCCCTACTGCAACTGTTTCGCGTCGTACCCGCGCGCCTTCATCAGCTCGAGCAATCCGCCCGACCCCACGAGATGCAGCGTGCCGACGATGACCATGTAGTCCTTATCGCTCTTGAGCAGCTTCTCGAGCTGCGGCATCCAGCGCTTGTTTCGATCCGCCACAAGCATTCGATACAGCGCGGGCGCCACGCGATATTCCTCACTCAGCGTCGAGGCAAGCTTCTGCGTGTTACCCGTGCGCCAGGCGCTGAGGAGGCTGTCCGTCTCGCCCTCCATCTCACCCATCTCTTCGAGCGTGAGATCCAGAAAGCGCGACTGGTCCTCATACGACATTCCGTCCAGCAGCCCCAGCTGCTCCTCGAGCGTCTCGAGCCCCGTGATCTGCTTGTGATCGGCGGCGGCCTTGCGCTCGAGCTGCTTTTCAACGCCCTGTTCCGGATCGAAACCGAGCTTCATGTACTGCATCTGCGCGAGCGTCATGGCGACGAGCCACGGCTCCATCATCTGCAGCGCCTCGACCGGCAGCCCGAGCTTGTTGCCGGCCAGCTCGACGCGCTCGCTGCGCTGCTTGCCGATGGTGTCGGCGAGCGTGCTGTCATCCTGAAACATGCCGTGCTCGAGCATCCAGCCCTGCGAGGCAATCGGGTTCAGGTCATCGAGATCGATCTCCATGACCAGCGCATCGGAATCGGCATACGCACGGTTGAACGCGGCAGGCAGCACCGCGTCCTTCGCTCTTAGCAGATGAACGGAACCGGCGAGATAAACCGTGTTGTGAGCGCCGTGAAGTGCCCAGACGGGCGCTTCGGCATGGGCAGAGGTCAGGCGGCCGAGCAGACCGATGACGACGACAAGGAACCCGCAGCGGCTGAATCTACCCACACAACCTCCGTGAACAATGTGCCGTCCGGGCGGAGCTCGAGTGTACGGTAAGCCGGCGGGCGCGCGTCCACGGAAAACTCATCCGCGCGCGGCACGAACTGTGCGCACGTGGACGGTGTGGCGAGCAGCCGCACGCTCTTGCGAATGGAATCGTAAGCCTGGTGAACGTGGCCCCAGAGAATGGCGCGCACGTTCTTGTGACGATCTACGACATCGAAAAATTCTGCGGAATTCTCCAGGCCCACCTGGTCGAGCCAGCGGCTGGCCATTGGAACTGGATGGTGATGCAGGCAGACGAGCGTGTGCTTCGAGTCTGCCGAGCTGAGTGCGGAATCGAGAGCCGCCAACGTCTGGCGTGTCAGGCGGCCGCGCGCGGAGCCGGCAAGCGAGCTATCGAGCAACACCACTCGCCAGGCACCCATGTCTACGTAGCCTTCGGTGACGAACGGCTTGCCGCGCAACTCGCGGTGCATAGTCTCGGCTTCGTCGTGATTTCCCGGCACACAAAGAACGGGCACGTTCAGCGCACTGAAGAGGCGGCGGAAATGCTTGTAGCCGCCGGCGTCGTCCTGCACCAGATCGCCCGTGACGAGCACGGCGTCGACCGGCCAGTCGCGCGCCTGCGCAACATCGAGTGTGCGGACGAGTGCGGGCAACGTGGCGACTCCACGCAGCGTTTCTGTCTCGCTGCCATAGAGATGCGGATCGGTGAACTGGATGAGGCGCAATACACTCATGGTGTCTTGGTCTGACGACGCTCCTGCTGAAGACCTTCGCTGCGGCCCACGAGTTCCTCTCGTCCGGCCACGGCCCGCGAAATGTAGCAGAAGGCCGGAGGCGTTCTGAGTGAACTGGGTCAAGCGAAAGGACGTCACTTCGCGCTCGTGACGGAGTTGTGTTTTCTCACCGCCACATAATGCGCAACGCTTCGATCACTTCACGTTGAGCGTGGCCGCAGACTGAGACCCGCTTCTCTGAAAAGACTTACGTCGCCGCGAGCAGACGCAATGTCACCTTGTAAACCACAACGCAAAAAGCATGAACGCCACTGCACTCCAGCGGCGTCTCGCTCGCGAGA
>JBDTUL010000853.1:0-2585 GCA_040007735.1 Gammaproteobacteria bacterium
GGCTTCCCACGCTTCCACCAACGTCTTGCGGCGCAAATCAGCGCATATATACGGCAGCGCTGCGGAAACCTTCACCCAGCCATTGGGGAGCACCAGCATCGTCGCCGGCGGCTCGTCGAGACTCCCGTACAGCGCTTCCTGCATGTCGAAAGGAAGATAGCAGATTTCCATTGCCTGGTCTGTGCGCTGCCGCTCCCGGTCGAGGTCGCGGCGCAGCTCCCGGTAATCGGCGGCGCTCGGCTCCAACCGGTCCCATAGCCGCGCCGCCGTCCCGATCCGCATGAGCTTGCCGGTATTGAAGCGGAAGGCCCCGAGCGCGCGCGCGCGCTCGATGACGGCCGGGAGCTCATGAATGTTGAGGCGAGTAGGCGCGAACGTGACCTCGAGCGGCAATCCTGCCGCACGCGCCGCCTGGCACGCGGCGTGGACTTTCGCCAGCGATCCGCCGGGCCGCTGGCGCGCATAGGTTTCCTGCGTGTCGGCATCGAGGCTGATCTGCACCGAGCGAATCGGCAGGCGGGCCAGGCGCTCGGCGACGTTCGCGTCGAACCGTTGTCCGTTGGTCTCGATCTTGAGTTGCACACCCGCTTTGCCCAACGCTTCGGCGAGCGCAAAGAAATGCGGAACCACCAGCGGCTCCCCGCCGCAGAGCATCACGTACGGCACTTCGCTCGCCACCATGTCGTCGACGAGCCGCATCGCTTCTTCCGCGCTGAGTTCGTCCGGCAGCCGTTTTCCCGGCGCCGACTCCGTGCAGCAGTGCAGGCAGGCGAGGTCGCAGTCGCGGGTGATCTGCCAGGACACCAGCAGCGGTGCGCGCAGGCTGTCGATACGATTCATCCGAATGGCTTCCACGCGGCAAACAGAATGCCGCCGGTGAACAATGTCACTGCGACGAGATAGCAACCCACGATGCTGCGAATCGCGGGCACGAAGAGCCGTGGCGTGTCGTACGTATGAATCGCGCTGCGGGCGCTGGCGGCGAGCAGCGGCAGCGCGCAAAGCGCGGCGATACATGCGACCGGAAACACGCCCGCCATCACCCCGACCGGCACGACCACCAGCCCGGCGGTGGCCAATGCCAGGTAGAGTCCGACCGCACGGCGGCGTCCGATGCGAACGACCAGATTGCGCTTGCCGACCAGCCGGTCCTGATGGAAGTCGGGTATCGCGTTGACGACGGCGAGGGCCATGATGAGCAACCCCGGCACGAGCGATGCCCATAGCGCGCCCCACGACGTTTCACCGGTATAGAGAAACACGCTGCCCAGCACCATCCACGGGCCGTACGACAGCGCGATGACCAGTTCGCCGAGGCCTCGATACGCCCATCGAATGGGGGGCGCGACGTAGAAGATCGCCGCCATGCCGCCCAGCAACGCGAACGCGAGTATCGGCCACCCACCCCGCAGGGTGAGATAGATACCGACCGCAAGCGCACCGGCGAATGCCAGGATGCCCAGCCACAGGACGCTGCGCGACATCGGGGGGAGATCGGCGGGATTGAACACGCGATCCGTTCCCATGCGCGAGTCGAAGTACTCGTTGAAGGCCTCGACGCCGATGACGGCCAGGACGACGCCGAAGAACCCGCTCCAGAAGATCGGTGCATCGAGTACGCCAGTGGTGGCGTAGGCCCATGCCGCGCCCAGCCCATACGGCAGCAGGCCCGCGTAGAGGAAAAACCGGTAGCGCACCATGCTGAAGATCAGCAGCAATCGAGGCACCACCGGGAACGTCGATGCCAGTCGATCCGACGGCGCGATCATACGTAGACCCATTGGTGCAGCTCCGACGTCTTGCCGGGATTGCTGCCGAGATCATCGATGAATTGCGCCACACGGGGATCCTGCCAGGCACGGTGGAAATTGGCCCAGATCTCGGTCAGCGATTGGCGACGCAAATCGCCGCAGATGAACGGCAATGCGTTGATCAGCTTGACGAGGCCATTGGGAAGCACGATCAACAGTGCGGCGGGATGGAGCAGCCGATACCGCAGCTCTTCGAGCAGCCCCATCTCGTGAAAATGCACGCGCATGCGGCCGCGGTATTCCTCCGTCTTGCGATGGAGCGTCTCGAAGAATACCTCGTACTGCGCCTCCGAGAGCGCCAATTTGTGCCAGGCCTTGACGGCGTTGCCCGTATACATCGTTCGCCCCGTATAGAAACTGTAGGCGCCAAGCTCGTAGGCGAGGTCGATGGCGGTGCCGATCTCGTGGACGTTGAAGGTAGTCGGGGAGTAGTTGATCTCGATCGGCACGCCCGCGGCGCGCAGGTTGCGCACGCCATCGGTGGCGACATCGAACTCGCCGCGTATGCGCATGCGATTGAATGTCGCGCGCGTCGCGCCGTCGAGGCTGACCTGAACGGCTTTCACGCCGAGGGTGGACAACCGCTCGCAGTTCTCCGGGGTGAGGTAATGGCCGTTGGTCTCGATCTTGAGTTGGCCATCGTGGGCGCAGACGTATTCCACCATCTTGAAGAACAGCGGGTGGACCATGGGCTCGCCGCCCGAAAACGACAGGTACGGAACCTCGTGGTCGATGAATTGGCGCAGGACATCGAAGACCTGATCCTCGCCGAGT
>JBDTUL010000854.1:0-2583 GCA_040007735.1 Gammaproteobacteria bacterium
CGTTCGACATCAGGGGTATCCGGCACCATGAGAATGACGAGCTCGGACTTTTCGCCCACTTCCTTCGCGCTGGCACACACCTCGGCGCCGCCACTCAACAGTTCCGCCGGCAGCGCCGAGCGATTCTTCACGAGGAAGAGTTGATGACCCGCGGCCTGCAGGTGGCCTGCCATCGGGCGACCCATGATGCCGACCCCTACGAATCCAATCTTCATCGCACGTTCTCCTGCGCCGTCAAATAAGGCTTCGCCCAGGCGAGCCCATCGCGTGTGGCGCCTGCGGGTTTGTATTCGCAGCCGACCCAACCCTGGTAACCCAACGCATCCAGCCGCGCGAGCAGCCACGGATAGTTGATCTCACCGGTGCCGGGTTCGTTGCGGCCGGGATTGTCCGCGAGTTGCACGTGGCCGATGCGCGGGAGCAGCCGCTCGAGGGTGCGGGCGAGGTCACCCTCCATGATCTGCATGTGATAGATGTCGTACTGAATCTTCACATTCGGCCGGTCGACGGCGCTCAACACCCATTCGGCCTTCGCGGTGGTGTCGAGCAGGTAGCCCGGAATATCCACCCGGGAGTTGATCGGCTCGATCATCACGTCGATGCCGTCGATCGCCACCGCGTCGGCCGCGAAGCGCAGGTTCTCGACGAAGGTTTCCAGCTGCTTCGTGCTCGAAGCCGGGGAGACCGCGCGCCCCGTCATGGCGTGCAAGCGGGGGCAGCCTGTGGCGCGCGCATAGTCGAGCGCCTTGCCCACACCGTCCCGGAACTCGCTGGTGCGCTCGGGGAGGGCTGCGATTCCGCGTTCGCCGGCGGACCAGTTGCCGCCCGGAAAGTTGAACAGCACCTGCGTCAGGCCGTTGTCCTGCAGGGCCGCGGCAATGGTGCTCGCGGGCGCTTCGTACGGAAAAAGATACTCGACGCCCCGGAAGCCGCAGTCGCGGGCGGCGCGGAAGCGCTCCAGGAAGGCGTGCTCGCCGAACATCATCGACAGGTTGGCGGCCAGGCGGATCATCATTGTTCTCTTTCTGAATATTTCAGAAAATGATGTGATCACATCGGATCAGCCATTTCAAGCCGGCAGCCGGCTTCGCGTGCGCGCAGACTACGGCGGAAGAAGAGAACTCACGGAGATGAGGTCAGTGGCCCGGGTCGGGTTGGCAGCGCTCCCGCTCCCGCCTCACTCTTTGTCGAAACCGTTGGCGATCGCGTAGGCGGCGACCGCGGAGGCGTTGCGCAATCCCAGCTTGCGCATGAGGGTCGTTCGGTGTTTCTCGATGGTCTTGTGACTGAGCGACAGAATCTGCGCAATCTCGCGAGTGCGGCGTCCCGCTGCGATCAGTCGAGCGACCTGGCGTTCGCGATCGCTCAGCTCGGCGCCAGCAGCGGGCGCCGCGTGAGAGCCGCCGGTGTTTCGCACGTGCCCGCTCGCCACGCGCTCATTGAGCGACGGACTGATGAACGTCTCCCCGACCGCAACACTGCGTAGCGCGGTGAATAATTCGGTACAACTATCGTTCTTCAGAAGATAGGCATCCGCTCCGGCACGAACTACCGCTGCGACGTGCGGGGCGTCCCTGCGAAAGGTCAGCACCAGCACCCGAGTCCGGGGCTGGTGGGATTTCATCGACGTCACGAACTCCAGACCGACTTGCGTGCCCTGGCCGCAGTCGACGATCACAACTTCCGGATCGGAAAGCGCGGCGAGGCGTAGTGCCTCCGCGCCAGTCGACACGGTGGCGATAACCTCGAATTCGGCGGTGAGGTTGAGCAGGGCGCACAGGCCGTCGCGCATGATGCCCTTGTCGTCCAGAACCAGGATGCGGGTACGGCCGCGGGTGCGGGGTTTGGGCACTGCTGTGTCCTTGCGCGCGGCTCCCGCCCGCGAATCCGGACGAAAGGACCTCGGCGACAGCCCCAGCGCGATCTGCATCCACGACTCCCGACACGGGAGCGCCGCCCCCAGATGCGCGTTGGACGTGTGGCGGCCGGTTTATCTATCGGCGGCAGCAGATATTCGTTCGCTGAAAGCCCGGAGCGCCGGACGCGCATCTTTCCAGAGCGCAAAGAATTCGCCCGGCCCATCCTCCACGACCTCGACGCGCAGTTCATCCGCCCGTGCGACGTAGGCAAAAACCTCTGGAGTTGCGGCAAACAGCACGGGAACGGCCGTGCGCAGGGGCGCCGGCGTCGGCGGCTCGACCACGCCATGATCCCGCAGCGGCCGATGGTCGTTCTGCAGCGGAATGGGGCGGCCGTCGGCGAGCAGCAGCAGGCCGGCACCCGCGGGCAGAATGGGCGCACGACCGCGCCGATCCAGGGTCGACCATAGATAGCCAGACCAGAAATATTCGCGTTTGCCGCTGCGATTGATTTCCAACGGCGTGAGTGTGAGGTAGTCGCGGGCGTTGGCGGCGAGGTCTGAGCGTTCGCGTGCAAACACCAGTGAGTCTCTCGGCACAGTGATGCTTGCAGCAGTGGTTGCGTCCAGGTACTCGCGCACCGGCTCGTCTGCCTTCGCGGCAGAGAATGCGACTGCGCCGAGGGTGAGCAGTGCCTGGCGGGGGCGTGCAAGGCCAAGAAGAA
>JBDTUL010000855.1:0-2581 GCA_040007735.1 Gammaproteobacteria bacterium
TCTTGATCCTAGGATCCAAGAGCCCTCAATCGCCGGGCGGCTGGGAGCCTCAATATTCGGTCGGCTGAGAACCCTTCAATATTCAGGCTGGCCGGGAAACTTTTAAATTCAAGCTGTTTTCAAGTCCGCCAGGTTGATCGGCAAACTCCGAACTCTCTTTCCCGTCGCCGCAAAAATCGCGTTACACAATGCCGGCACCACCGGAGGCAACGCAGGCTCCCCGAGCCCGGTAGGCGAATTCTCACTGGGCAGAAAGTGAACCTCAACCTGTGGCGCCTGATTCATGCGCAACAATTGAAAGTCATGGAAGTTGGTCTGCGCGACGCGGCCCTTATCAATCGTGATCGCCTGCGCAAGCGCTTCCGCCACGCCGTCCAGCGCCGCGCCCTGCACCTGATTGAGTGCGCCGGTGGGGTTGATGATGTGCTTGCCCACATCCCCAACGATCCAGATCTTGTCGACCTTCACATCCCCGGCGTTGCTCACCGTCGCCTGCACCACCTCGGCAAAATACCCTTGGTGGCTGAAGTAGAACGCAATGCCCTGCCCCGTGCCCTTGGGGAACGTGCGCTTGCCCCACCCTGACTTCTCGGCCACGAGCTTCAACACCGCGCTCATGCGCCCATTGCTGAACCCCATCGACGGCCCGAAGCGCGTCTGGAGCATCACGGGAGGCCGCGCTTCGCCGAGCACATCCAGACGGAATTGATAAGGGTCCTTGCCGGCCGCATGCGCCAGCTCATCGATGAACGATTGATAGACGAACGACAGCGCGTTGCTCTGAGGTGCGCGCAGCGGCCCGGTGGGAATGCCGAACGGCATGGTGCTGAACCCAATATCGAGGTTAGGCACGAACGACGCCGGAAATTCATTCTCCGACAGGTCCGCGGAGTTCGCAGGCTTCTCACCCACACCAAACGTCACGAAGTGATCGCGGAACGCCACCAGCTTGCCCTGCGCGTCCACGCCACCCTTGAAGTAATGGAAGCCAGCGGGACGGAACACGCCGTGCTGCATGTCCTGCTTGCGATTCCACAGCAGCTTCACGGGCTCGCCGATTTCCTTGGCGATGGCGGCTGCCTCGACCATGAAATCGCTGCTCAGCCGACGGCCAAAGCCGCCACCGATGCGCGTGATGTGCACGGTGATGCTCTCTTCCGGCAACCCCAGCGTCTTGGCTACCAAAGTGCGGCCGGCAGCGGGCAGCTGGGTCGGCGACCATATTTCCATCTTGCCGTTCTTGAAGTGAGCCGTGGTGTTCTGCGGCTCGAGCTGGGCGTGGGTGATGAAAGGATAGTAGTAAGCGGACTCGACCACCTTCGCAGCGCCCGCAAGCGCTTTATCCACATCACCCTCTTTCTTCACGGTGTGGGACGCGGGGTTCTTCGAGAGTGCAGCGGCGTTTGCCGCGTACTTCTCAGAGCTTTCCGACGCGGTGGCGCCCTCGTCCCACTTCACCTGCAGCTTCTCGAGCGCCTTGCTCGCCTGCCACCATTTGTCGGCGACGATGGCAACACCGTCCAGAAGGCCGACGAGATCGGTGCCGCCTTTCACGGCGAACACCTTGCGCACGCCCGGCATCGCCTGAACCTCTTCGAGGTTCGCGCTGACGAACTTGCCGCCAAACACAGGGCACTTCTGGTACACGGCGTAACGCAGGCCGGGCACGCTGACATCGATGCCGAACAGCGGCTTGCCGGTGACGACCAGCGGACTGTCCACGCCGTTGATTGACGTACCGATGATGCGGAAGTCTTTCGGGTCCTTCAGCGCGACGGTCTTGAGATCGGGCGGCCGCACTTTGGCTGCTTCGTCGGCGAGCTGGCCGTACGTGAGCTGCTTGCCGCTGGGCTTGTGAAGCACGACGCTCGCGGAAGTTTCACATTCCGAGGCCGGAACGCCCCACGTCTGCGCGGCAGCCGTGACCAGCATCTGCCGGCCGGCGGCGCCAACACGGCGCAACGGGTCCCAATTGAACGGGGTCGAGAAACTGCCGCCCGCCAGCTGCAGCCCGTAGGCCGCGGGGTCGAGCCGCGCCATCTCGGTGCGCACGTCTTTCCAGTCTACGTCGAGCTCTTCCGCGATCAGCATCGGCAGCATCGTCTTGATGCCCTGGCCGACCTCGGGATTCTTCGAAACGATGGTGCAGATGCCATCCGGCGCAATGCGGATGTAGGCATTGAGCGCGGATTCCGCTTCGGGCGCGCTGCTCTCGCCAGCGGCGCGGGCCAATCCCCTGACACTGAGATCGAGGAGCAGTCCGCCGCCGACAGCGGCGCTGACGGTGAGGAATGCGCGGCGCGAGACGGCGCCGTCGGACTTCGGTGCGGCTTCGGAACGGGGTGACAGTTCGAGATCCAGGGGCGACATGTTCAAACCTCCCGGGTGTCGGCCGTGGGCAGGCCCGCGGCTTCTTTGATCGCCGCGCGGATGCGGACGTAAGTGGCGCAGCGGCAGATGTTGCCGCTCATGGCGTCGTCGATATCCTGGTCGGTGGGCTTGGGCGTCTTGGCGAGCAGAGCGCTGGCCGACATGATCTGCCCCGCCTGGCAGTAGCCGCACTGGACCACGTCCACGTTCA
>JBDTUL010000856.1:0-2580 GCA_040007735.1 Gammaproteobacteria bacterium
CGTACTACGTGGACGCGCTCATCGGCGCGCAAACCGTGAACACCTTGCCGCGCGCCACGCTGGATGCGTTTCGCGATCATGGTGTTCCCAAGGTGCGCATTGGTGAAGGCCTCGAACAATCCCGCAAGGTGGTGCAAGGGCTGAAGCAGCTCGGCATCGATCTCGCTGACATCAGCAGCAAGCTCGAGCGGGAAGGGGTGAAGAAATTCAATGAGCCCTTCGACGCCTTGCATGCCGCGCTGGATAAGAAGGCGCAGGCGGCAGGCAAGCGCGCAGCCGAAGGTTAACTCTCGCGAGGCAGCGGCATGGCGACGGATCAAGCAGCGGGAGATGGCACCTTATGAGCTCCGATGTCTCGGCGTCACATTCCGGCACGTTCAAAGTCGGCGGCGAAACGGCTGTGAATCGCTTAGGTTTCGGCACCATGCGCCTGACAGGTCATGGCATCCTGAGCCTCAGGATCGGCCGGAAGCGCTGCGAACGTTGCGGCGCCTGCCCGAGCTCGGCGTGAATTTCATCGATACCGCGGATTCCTATGGTCCCGGCGTAGCCGAGGAGTTGATTCGCGAGGCGCTGCATCCTTACGGCAAGACGCTCATTGCCACCAAGGCAGGTCTTGCGCGCACGGGACCCGACCAGTGGGCAACGCTGGGGCGGCCGGAATATCTGATCCAGCAGGCGCACCTGCAAGAGAACGTGGCCGCCGCGAACGTCGAGTTGCCGGATGAAGACTTCGCAGCGCTGGATAAGGCGGGCAGGTCGCGGCGATAAAGTAATATGCGCGGGTGACTACTCTGCGCGGATTCGTTCTTCAGGCCAGTTATCGCGTCGTCTCGGGTCCCGGGGGGGCGCGCATTCCGGTCGTGCATATTTACGGCCGCCTCGAAGACGGCGGCACGTTCCTCGTGCGCGACGACCGCCAGAAACCCGTTTTCTACATTCGTGCGGCGGACGCGGAACGCGCGCGGACACTGGGTGCGCCCAGGCCTGAAGCGGTGGACAAGCGCACCTTCGACGGCACCCCTGTGGCCTGCGTGACGATGGAAACGCCGCAGGACGTGCCGGGCCTGCGCGATAAGTTGCAAGCGGCTGGCATCGAAACCTTCGAGGCGGACGTGCGCTTCGCCGTGCGCTACCTCATCGAGCGCGGCATCAAGGGCGGTTGCGAGATCGAAGGCGAACCGCTTGCGAACCCCGGCACCGCAACGGGTATCACCCAGGTGTTCGAGAACCCCACCCTGCGGCCCGCGCAGGTGAAAGTGGAGCCGCGCGTGCTGGCGTTCGACATCGAGACGGACCCCAAGAGCGAACGACTCCTGGCCATCTCACTGTTCGCGCCCGGCGTCGACGAGGTGCTCATCGTCGACGACAGCGATCGGCCGATGCCGCAGAAGGCGACGCGTTACACCGACGAACGCGCCACGCTCACCGCGTTCTGCGACCGCGTGCGGGACATCGACCCTGACGTCATCACGGGCTGGAACACAATCGATTTCGATTTCACGGTGTTGCAGCGAGTGGCCGCGCGCGTGCGACATCCCTTCATTCTCGGGCGCGATGCAGGGGCCATTCGCATTCGCAAGGCGGAAGGGTACTTTGGCAGCGGACAGGCGAGCATTCCCGGCCGACTGGTGCTGGATGGAATCGACCTGCTGCGCGGCGCCTTCGTGCGCATGGAAGACTATTCGCTCGACGCCGTGTCGCGTGTCGTGCTCGGCGAAGGCAAGGTCGTGAAGGGCGATGTGCGGGATCGCATCGGCGAGATCATTCACAACTATCGTCATGACCTGCCCGCATTCGCGCTGTATGCGCGCACCGACTCGCGGCTTGCCTATCAGATTGTCGAGAAACTGGACCTGATCCGGCTCGCCTTCGCGCGCAGCCAGCTCGCCGGCATGACCCCGGATCGCGTGGCGGCGAGCATCGCTTCGTTCGACTTCGTTTATCTGACGGAGCTGGAAAAGCTGGGCATCGTGGCGCCGACCGTTCGCTCCGACGATGCGAATGTCTATGATGCCCAGCAGGGCGGGCATGTGCTCGAGCCCAAGGCCGGCCTGCATCGAAACGTGTGGGTGTTCGATTTCAAGAGTCTGTATCCCAGTGTCATTCGCACGTTCAACATCGATCCGCTGTCGTACGTGGCCGATCCGCAGGCGACGGACGATGTCATTCAGACCCCGGGCGGCGCCTTCCGCCGGCCGCCTGCGATTCTGCCGCGGCTGCTGGACGATCTGTTCCCGCGTCGCGAAGCCGCGAAGCGCGCGGGGGATGACGTTGCGTCCAACGCCATCAAGATTCTGATGAACTCGTTCTATGGCGTGCTGGGCACGCGCGCGTGTCGCTTCTTCAATCCGGCACTCGCGAATTCCATCACCGGCACCGGGCGCGAGATTCTGTTGTGGTCGAAGAAGTGGTTCGAGGAGAGCGGGTTTCGCGTGCTTTATGGGGACACGGACAGTTTGTTCGTCGACTCCGGAGACGCGGATCCGGAAGCGGCCCGCAAGCGGGGGCAGGAACTCGCGGCCGCGTTGAACGCTGAGCTGGCGCGCTACATCGAAGAGCGCTGGCGCGTGACGAGTC
>JBDTUL010000857.1:0-2571 GCA_040007735.1 Gammaproteobacteria bacterium
GCCCGGCGATTTAGACAGTTTCCTCTCAGCCGCCCGGCGATTGAGGGCTGCTTGATCTGCATCCGGAAGCCCTCAATCGCCGGGCGGCTGAGGAGAAAGTAGAGCGAGGGGAGCGCGCGCCCTGTGGCACAGCCAAAAGTATCAAATAATCTCGAAATACCGCGCCATCTCCCAGTCGGTAATGTGCCTGCGAAACTCCCGCTCTTCCCACTCGCGCGAAGCCGCGAAGTGGAACACGAAGTCCTCGCCAAACAGCTCTTCCGCAACCTTGGAAGCCCGCAACCGCTGCGCGGCCTCGAACAACGTTCGCGGTAACGCCAGCCGCTCTGGAAACTTGTGCTCGTAGGCATTGCCTTCGATCACCGGCTCCGGCTCGACCTTGTTCTCGATGCCCCACAGCCCCGACCCGAGCGCCGCCGCGAGAATCACATAAGGGTTGGCATCCGCAGCCGCCACGCGATACTCCACGCGCTGCGACTTGGCGTTGCCAGGAATCACGCGCAGCGCGCACGTGCGGTTGTCCACGCTCCACGCTGAATCCGTCGGCGCCCAGAAGCCGGGTATCAACCGGGTGTAGGAATTCACCGTCGGCGACACCATCGCCAGCAGCTCCGGCATCAGCTTCTGCTGCCCGCCGACAAACCACCGCATGGTGTCGCTCATCGTGAACTGCTTAGCGGCGTCGTAGAACACGCCCTTACCCGTAGCATCTTTCAATGACAGATGAATGTGCCCGCTCTGCCCCGGCCAGTCCTTCGACCATTTGGCCATGAACGTGGCCATGAGGGCCTGCCGCTGCGCGTGCACCTTTGCGAACGTCTTGAACAACGCCGCCTTGTCCGCCGCGGGCAGTGCACTGTCGTAACCGATGGCCGCCTCTATGACGCCGGGCCCGGTCTCTTCGTGCAGCCCCTCGATGGGGAAGTCCATCTTCTCGCCCAGGTCCAGGAGCGAGCGGTAATAGTCGCTCCACACGCTGTTGCGAATGACGCTGTAACCGAAGTAGTCCGGCGCGATAGGTTTCAGGTCGCGGTAGTTCTTTTCACGCACCGAGTCCGGCGTTTCCTTGAAAACGAAGAACTCGTATTCGAAGCCGGCGAACGCCTCGTACCCCAGCTTGCGAGCGCGCTCGACCACGCGCCGGAGCACGGCGCGCGGACACACTTTCTCCGCGCCGCCGGCGAACTCGCCGAGGAAGAACAACCCGGCGTCTTCCCATGGCAACGAGCGGCAAGAGTCCGGCAGCACGCGAACGTTTGCATCGGGATAGCCCGTATGCCAACCGGTGTAGCGGGCGTTGTCGTAAAGCTGATCCTTACTGTCCCACCCCAGCACCACATCGCAAAAGCCGAAGCCACTCTCGAGCGCGGATTCGAACTTCGCGCGCGAGATGTACTTGCCCCGCAGGATGCCATCGACGTCGAACGCGCCGACCTTGACGTGAGTCAGGCCGCGCTCGGCGACGATGGCCCGCGCATCCGCAACCGTTTTGACCTTACGCGGTTCCATCGACACCTCAGGCATGGCCCTTCTCGCCCCGGCTCATCGCAAACTCCTCCTCCGGCGAGAGGATCAGGTGATTGCGGCCGATGAACGCGAAGTACAGAAGACCCAGCACATAGAACACTGCCACCGCATACACGCCGTTGCGATACACGGGGTCTTTCAGCTGGAAGTAGAGAGTGACCAGCGCAATGATCACCGTGAGCGCCGCACCGGGAATTCCGAGCGGGCTACGGTAGGGGCGCACGATGTTCGGCAGATTCTTCCGCAGCAGGATGAACGAAACGCCCTGCATGGCGTAAGAAATCATGGCTCCGAACACGGCCATGTTGAGCAAGGTGCCGCCGATGATGGCCGTGCCCTTCGCAGTGTCCGCACCGGTGAGATACCAGACGGCCAGCATGGTGATGAAACCCATGCCCGCGCCGGTGTAGAGCGCCATGTGCGGAACCCGCGTCTTCGAATGCGTGATCGACATGAAGCCCAGGTAATAACCGGCACGCGACAGTGAGTAAATCTGCCGGCCGAACGCATAGATGATGGTGTGGAAGCTGGCGATGAGCCCGATGACTGCCAGCAGGGCAAGCAGCTTCGCAGCGCCTGCGCCGTAGATGACCCGGAACCCATCCAGCAACGGCTCCCCTGAGGTCGAGAGCGAGAACGCGCCGTGCATCTTGCCCTCTTCCATCGAGCCGATGCTCGAGTTGAGGAAGGTGATCAGGATGGCGGAGGTCATGAGCGTGGCCATGCCGTAGATCAGGCCCTTGGGCATGTCCCGCTTCGGGTCGGTGGATTCCTCGGCGGCGAGCGGCAACTGCTCGATGGCCAGGAACAGCCACACGGCAAACGGCATGGCGGCCAGGACGCCGGCGGCGCCGAACGGCAGCCACGATCCGTGGCCTTCGGGAAGCTCGACCTTCGAGCCATCCGGACCCACGCCAATGTTCAGTGCCCAGCGGCCGACGTCCATGTGTGGAATGGAGCTGATCCAGTACACCGCGAGCACGGCGAGCGCGCCGAGCCTTCGGAAGCTCGCGTGCTGGTATTGAAGAGCTCGGTTCACTTCCG
>JBDTUL010000858.1:0-2570 GCA_040007735.1 Gammaproteobacteria bacterium
GGCGTATGGGAAGTGGCGATGCCGCCAACGATGGTAGCCATGAAGATTCCTGCGGAAAGTGGCGGGCGCGGTGGGGCGCCGCCGGCGGCGTATATTGATGGCTGGATCCCATACCGTCAATTTGGGATCCCATCCAGGACGCCTGGCAAGCGCCCTGCCGGGCGCTCGATGCCCCGCTCGATAACGCCCCCTAAGGGTGGAAACGTCCGATCCAGACCTCGAACGCCTGCAGCAGCCCCGTGAGCAGTTTCGCCGTCTCCGCGTTCTTCAGTTGCCCGGCTTCGTCGAACAGGCCGGCGGCGCCTGGAATGTAGACCTCGGGACCCGGCAATGTCGGTGAGTTGATTACGGAAAGGGTGTGCCGCAATTGCTGATGGGCGGCCATCCCGCCGAGCGCGCCGGGAGTAACGCTGATTACCGCGGTCGGCTTGCCGCTCCAGACGCTATGGCCCCAGGGCCGGGTGCCGACGTCGAGCGCATTCTTGAGGGCGCCGGGCATGCCACGGTTGTATTCCGGCGTCACGAACAGCACGGCGGCGCTGGCCCCGACCTGTGAGCGGAAACGGGTCCAGGTCGCAGGCGGCGTGGCGGTTTCCAGATCCTGGTTGTAGAACGGCAGGTCGCCGATGCTGACGTCGACGAACGTCATGGACGATGGCGCGAGCTTCTTGACCGCATCGCCCATCAGGCGGGTATAGGCGCCCTCGCGCAAACTGCCGACGATGAGTGCAATGGAGTTTGGCATGGGCGATCCGCTTCCGGTTCAGAATGACTATGGGCTATTGGCGACGCAGCTGTTTCGCGGCAGTACACATCGCGGCCAGCTTGTCGAAGGCGACCTGCCGGCTGAGATATTTCATTCCGCAGTCCGGGGCCAGCACGATGCGCTCCCGGTCCACGTATTGCAGCGCCCGCTCTACACGTTCCACCACCACGTCGACCGTTTCAACCTGGGGTGTGGAGAGATCGATGACGCCGAGCACGATCTCCTTGTCCGGCAAGCTTCGCAATACCTCGCAATCCAGGTTCGACTGCGCCGTTTCGATCGACACCTGGCCGATCTTCGAGCGCGCCAGCTGCGGCAGGAACGAATAGGCATCGGGCCGCGCATGGATGAGCGCCGCGTACCCGAAGCAGATGTGCACGCACGTCTTGCCAGTCACGCCTTCGAGCGCGCGGTCGAGCACTTCGATGCCGTATTCCTCCGCCTTCGCCGCGCGCGCCTGCATGTACGGCTCATCGAGCTGCACGACGTCGGCGCCGGCGGCGAAGAGATCCTTGATCTCCTCGTTCAACGCCGCGGCGTATGCGAGCGCGCAGTCGCGATCTGTCTCGTAGTACTCGTTCTTGGCCTGCTGGGACATCGTGAATGGCCCCGGCACGGTGTACTTGATGGCCCGATCCGTGAGCGAGCGCAGGAACCGCACGTCGTCCACACACACGGGCCTGGTGCGCCGAATCGGGCCGGTAACACGCGGCACCTTCACAGGCTCGCCGCTGCGGTCGAGCGCTTCGCCCGGCTGCACGATGTCGACACCTTCGAGCGCCGTGGCGAAAAAGTTTGAATAGCTTTCGCGGCGAATCTCGCCATCCGTCACGACGTCGATTCCAGCCGCCACCTGCTCCTGAACGGCGACTCGCGTGGCGTCTGCCTGCGCCTCGTCGAGATACGGTGCAGACACTCTCCACAACTCACGTGCCCGGGTGCGCGGCGGGAAACGGCCTCGCAGCGCTTCCTTGTCGATGAGCCAGTCAGGTTGCGGATAGCTCCCTACCAGGGTGCACGGGAACAATTGCCGGGTCATCTAACTCTCCTGCGCGGGCGCATCCGAATAGTCTACCAACCTCGATTTGTAAGTATCCCGCGGCAGCGTTCCATACGCCACGAGCCGAACGTCGGCGGTGACAGTGAGCCGCTTTCTGATTTCCGCAGTGATTTGCTCTCGCAGCCCCGCAGGCTCTGCGGTGATGCCTTCAGCCAACTCCACGACGATAGGCAGCGGAGAGGGTTGCCGCACCCCGCGCACGCTCGGACGAATACGAAAAATCTCCGCGACCTGGGGCCTGAAATCCAGAAGCACGGTGCGAATGGCGGTGGGATAGAGATTCACGCCTCGCACGATGAGCATGTCATCGGTGCGGCCGATGCAGCGAATGCGCGGGCCTGTGCGGCCGGTGGGGTTGGGGCGCATGTTCACGATCACGTGGTCGCGGCTGCGGAATCGAAGCAGTGGCATCGATTCGCGCTGGAGCGCGGTGTACACCAGCTCTCCCTGCGCCTCGTGCTCCCACGGAATCGTCCGGCCGCTTGCGGGATCGATGAGCTCCACGTGCACGAAGCCGCGCGCCGCCAGGTTCATCCCCTGGCCATCGTCATCTTCGGCCCACACCGACAGCGAGATATCCCCGATGCCCATCGATTCGCGCACGGCGCAGCCGAACGCGGTCTCGATGCGCTCGCGGATCATCGGGTCGCCGCCGCCCGGTTCCGCCGCCGTGATCATGTTGCGCAGGCCGAGGTTGCGCGCGTTGATGCCGTGTTCTTTGCACCAGTCGATGAGGTAGAGACC
>JBDTUL010000859.1:0-2568 GCA_040007735.1 Gammaproteobacteria bacterium
ATTGCAGGGTGGTGGAGGTACTGCGCGAGGATTCGGACGCCGCCTATTTCATGTGTTCCCTCTCCGAGCTCCTTGAATTCGATGCTTGCCGGCAGTTGCCCGATCTCCACGGGAAAATAGGTGAACTCCATCTGACCGGAGAGTACTTCGCGCAGCGAACGTGCGCATCCTTCGGGACCGCACACCGTAATCCGGGTTCCTGGAACGAACAGCGGGGCGAAGAAGGGAAACCCCTGGATGTGATCCCAGTGAGTGTGACTGAGAAGGATAGTGAGCGAGAGCGGCCCTTTGCTGCTTGCAAGCAGTGCAGCACCAAGCGCGCGCGCCCCCGTGCCGCAATCGAGGACAAGGCACGCGCCCCCGCTTGTCGTAACTTCGACGCACGAAGTGTTGCCGCCGAAGCGGTTGGTGCCCGGCCCCGGTGTGGCAATCGATCCCCGCGTACCCCAGAATCGTACTCGCATGGCATTACTCGTAAACGACGTGAAGGCCGTCAAGGTACCGGACGAGATTCCTGGAGCGCGCCAAAATCTCCCGCGGCGCTCGGCGTTCCGCCGCCAATTCGAGCGATGCGCCGATATCGGTGATTCGCTGAAATCCGTAGCCGGCGCCCGATCCTTTCATGTTGTGACCGAGGATCCGCACGTTTTCGTAATCGCAACGGTCGAGTGCAGTGGATATTGTCTGGATGTCGCACCTGCGCCCCTCGAGAAAGCCGGAACCAGCTGGGCGAGACTCGGTATCACGCGCACGAGGCCCAGCGCGTGTTCCTCGATTGCAGCGAGGAGCACCGCCTTGCGAGGGGGTTTCGTCAGAGGTGACGCACACCCTGTATCGAAACTCTTGCGAACTTCCTCGGGCAGAGCATGAGCGGTCAACGCAAGGATGGGCACGGGCGCTGTCCCTTTCTCGGCTTCCCATTGCCGAATCCTGCCCGCCGCGGAATAACCATCCGTGATCGGCATCGCAGTCGTTGCCTGCGTTTCACTTCCTTTCGAGCTCCGCGACGAGAGCCTTCATCTCGCCGATCTCCCGGCGCTGGCTTTCGATGATGCCGTCGGCGAGCTTGCGTACCCGCGGATCGGTGATATGTGCCCGCTCGCTCGTCAGAATCGCGATCGAGTGGTGCGGGATCATCGCCTTCATCCAGGCCACGTCCCCGATCGTGTCCTGGCTGCGCACAAGCCAGAGCGACAGCGCGAAAACGGCCGCGCTGCCGACGACGATGGCGACGTTGACACGGGGATCTTTGTACATGCCGAGCATGAACGCAAGCATGACGACGGCCATCGTCGCGCCCATGACCAAAGCCATGTACGCCCGTGTCTCGCTGAAATAGACGTGATCAAGCTGGTAGCTGTTCACGTACATCAGCCCGAACATCACGACCGTCGACGTCGCGATCATGGCCAGGAGTCTCGAGTACTTCATCATTTCTTGGTTCCTCCTGGGGTGTGAATGTCGTGGTTGTCATCGGCGTGGGTGTGCGTGCGCGGGTTCGATCCCCCCATGTCGGATGGACGCATGGAGCCCGTTGCTTGTGTCGCCGCTGATGCCCCGGCCCCCTCGGCTCGCCATGCGCCTCACCAGCGTCGTTGTGATTGTGCGCTCCAGCGTCACGATCACGGTCAGCGTCTACATCGTGAGCGCCGCCGTGGTCGTGCCGGTGACCGCCTCTGCGCGCCACCCTGTGTTTGTACCGAGCTCCGTCGAGCCCTGGCAGCTTCTGCAGGAACGCGGCCATGTTCCAGACGTACTCGTCGCTCATGCTCTTGCCCCAGGCCGGCATTCCCGAGGCCTTGATACCGTGTTTGATGACGCAGAGGCAGGCTGCGCTTTGACTCTTTCCTTCGAGAGGTTGGGTGGCACCGGGTAGAGCCCCTTGCTCAGTTCAGTGTTGGGCATACCGGGCGCAAGATGGCGGCAACCGGCGCACATGGCGTCGTAGTTGCCGGCTCCTTGCATGATCCTATTCTCGTCGTCGAGATCGGGCATCGCCACGCTCTGTGCCCGCGTATCGACAGGCCGGCATCGTGCCCAGACCATCCCATCGCTGTCTGGGCGATCGATGTGTCGTAAGTGACTCGACCACAGAACAGCATCGAGGCAGCGGCGAACGCCTGCATCGGCAACGCCAGCAAGAGCAGCCTGGCAGCAAGCTTGCGGAGATCCTGTTTTTTCCAGGAAAAATAATAGCACGGCGATGGCTCTCCCCTGCCCCGGGGGCGCTCCGTTACGTCACTCGCCGGTCCGCCGTAGCCCCCAACGCGCGCGTCTGAGGACTCCTGGTGCGACCTTGCGTATGCTCAATGTTCTGCAAGTCGAGATAGAGGGCGTATTCGTGCGACTCTCGGTTGCCGCAAACCGCGGTCGGAGCGTGGGTCGGTTCGAGGCTGCTGGGTTGGTAGCGTAGCGTGAACCCGGCGTCAGACATCCGCCGCACTTGGATTCGTCGGCTGCTGCTGACCTCGATGCTCGTTGCGATCGCCGCGGTCGCTGCGCCGGAGAGCGCGCAGCGCGACGCAGTTGTACCGGTGGCGGTATTCCGCGACGTCGCCGCGGCAGACG
>JBDTUL010000860.1:0-2568 GCA_040007735.1 Gammaproteobacteria bacterium
ATGGTGCGTGCGCCGCGCCGCTCCGTGCTCGGCCGCACGGAACGATTGATGGCAGTGTTCGGATCATCCAGCGGCGAGCCACCCGGAAGATTGCAGTGCGTGCCATCGCAGAACGGCGGCGTTGCCGTGTGCTTGCAGGCGCACAGCAGCACCTCCTCGCTCACCACCGCGACGAACTTGCGTGGCTCGAACGCCGTCCCCTTGTGCGAGCCATCGCAGAAGGGCTGCTTGGCCGATCTGCCACAGGAACACCAGAAATAGCTGCGTCCGGCCTGCACGTCGACGAGACAGGGCTTCAGTCGCGCGATGGTGGGCTTCAGTTCTGCGTTCACGGCTCGCCAGACCTTTCGCGTGCTCGGGTGCAGCAGGCGACACTGACGCGCAGCCGGCGTGGCGCTAGCGCCACGGATTCAACGGCGGACCTCGCAAGTGCGCGCTTCATTGCGGATACTCTCTTTTAACCGTGGCGCGCTTGTACAGGTCAACTTTAGCCTGAGCGCCCTAATTTTTCGCATTCGTTGCTGTGCCACAACGACGCGCGCATGGCCCTGTTCGTATTGAGCTGGTGCTAGCATCTGCGCGTGCGAAGAGAAATTATTGCGTGCCTGCTGCTCGGCCTGTCTGCGCAGGCTGCAGAGTCCGCCGCAGCACCTGGCGGGGATGATCTGGCGCTATGGCAGGTCTACCAGTTGGCACTGCTGCCCGCCAAATACATCGATCTCACGCATGCGTTTGCTCCGGGCCAGCCGCTGGGCAGCGGCTTCGCGCCGATCAGCGTAGGCCCGGCACTTGCCGGTGTGAGCATTCCGGGTGTCATTGCCAAGGGCGAGCCCTTCAGCTACGAGAAGCTCGGCGCGGGCATCACTCGCTACGAGCTGTCCACCGATCAGATCGCCACCCAGCTCGATCCACCGGCGCACATGAATGCGCATGGCGCGACGATCAGCGAGCTGCCGCCGACATTCGCCGTGCGCCCGCTGGTCGTCATCAATCTCGCGGCGAAGGTCGCGGCGGATCCGGGCTACGCGGCCAGTCTCGTGGATGTCACGGATTGGGAGCGCGCCCACGGGCGTATTCCGCATGGATCGGTCGTCATGTTCCGCAGCGACTGGTCGAAGCGCTGGAATGAGCCGCTGCGATTCACGTCACGGCCATTTCCGGGGGTCAGTCTCGAGGCACTGAAGTTCCTGCATCTGCAGCGCCACATCCTGTTTCATGGCCACGAGCCGCTCGACACCGACGCGACAGCGGACTTCGAGGCGGAAAGATGGCTGCTGCGGCACAACTACGCGCAGGCGGAGGGCGTCATGAACCTCGATCTGCTCCCGCAGGCCGGTGCCCTCATCAGCATTGGCTATGCGAAGCCAGAAGGCGGCACCGGGGGGCTCGCCCGCTATATCGCGATCGTGCCGCAGAGCTGGCCGCATGGGGTGACCATCGCGCAGGCCCCTGGGGCGCCGCTGCCCACCTACCCGACACCACTGCGACGCGATGCGCAGGGTGTCCTGCGGCGTCAATGACGCCTCAGGCGGCGCCGCCGGCACGCGTGGTGAGCTTCTCGATCGTGGGCAGCGACTGATGGCTGAGCTCCACCGGATCGCCGAGCAGATACGGCTGCAGCACCTCCAGGATCTGGTGGTAGCCGTCACTGATCGAGTCCGCGGTCACCTCCCGGTCATGGAATTCGAGGTAGTTGAGCCAGTTCTCCGACAGGACCCAGGTGATGTCGATGATCGAGCGCAGGCGTCGCTCATCAGCCGGCAGCCGCAGATGCCCCTGCGCGGCGAGCGTGCGGAAGAAGCGCTCGAGGTCCTTGATGCGCCGCAGTCGGTTGTCCGCGAACCGCTGCCGCAGGACCTTGTCGCAGCGCAGCAGATTGGCCATCTCACGATAGAAGAAGCGATATTTCACAATGAGTTGCAGCTGCCTCACGAACATGACGGCCATGTGCTCGAGCGTCGGCGCCAGATGATCGTGGTACCAGCCGGAGTCCATCTCATCAACCGCCCGCTGCCACAGAAACCGGATCACCTCCTGTTTGGTACGGAAGTGGTAGTGCAGGTTGCCCTTGCTGATGCCACAGCGGTCGGCGATCTTGTTGGTCGAGATTGCCGGGGTGCCGAACTCGTTGAACAGTTCGAGCGCGGCGTCGACGATGCGGGTTTGAGTGTCTCGGGTGCCCATGACGACGGCATTATCTTCCGCTTTTCATCTCTCGTCCGTTGTCTGCAATGAGTGAGCAGAACTTCCCAGACCCGCAGGCGATGACGGCCCTGGCAGACCTCCCTGCCGAGGCTGCCCCGGACACTCGGGAGTCGGCGCTCGCGCGCCTGTTCGTCGAGCATAATCGGGAACTGGTGCGATTTGTGCAGACTCGCCTGGAGTCGCGGCAAGAGGCGGAGGAAGTGGCGCAGGAGTCCTATGCGCGCCTGCTGCAGCTCGATCAGCCCGAGGTGCTGGGCTTCCTGCGGGCGTACCTGTTCAAGACCGCGGCCCATCTGGCCATCGATCGGCTGCGCCACCGCAGCACTTTGCGGGGTGCCGGACCCAAGCTGGAGCTCTCCTATG
>JBDTUL010000861.1:0-2562 GCA_040007735.1 Gammaproteobacteria bacterium
TGGTCATTCGCTCGCGATGGGCGCCTGCCATGGTGGCTGCAGATGAAGCGATCGACGACGCGCCGAATCAGAAATCCGGTCGCCGTTCCGAGGTGCTCGGGCGTGCGTCGGACCACTGCCGCACGTCATCGTGACGCCAGCCAACGGCTCTCTTGGCCAATTTGACCGGCGCCGGGAACGTGTGCTCAGCCACCATCCGGTAGACGGTGGAGCGGGCCAGACCCGTCGCCTGCAAAACATCCGGCAGGCGCATGAATGAAGGGATGGGTCCAGCCCACTCTGCAGAACGTACGGATTCGTTGCGGTCCATGGTTGACTCCGAAAAATAAATCGCTGGCAAGCCTTGCGTGAAACAGTCTAGGCAGCGAATCGGTTCGAATCGCCGTGAGGATTTGCCTAAATTCTCTCGGCGATGGCGTCGGCCTTGTGCCAGACATGCTCGAGATCATTGAGCGGATCCGGCGCGTCAGCGGTGACCAATTTCTTCGAAATTCGGGCGGTCGAGACCTCCGCGGACTTCCTGGGACGACGGACATCGCCGTCGGATGGCGACCAGCGTCATCAAGAATGTGCGCTCATTCGCGCCGAGTCCCTTCTGCAGCTCGCTCATCATTCACTCGCGCGCAGCCAGCAGAAGATCCAGATCGACCGGCTCGTGCCCTTGAAGCCTCGCTTGAACTCGTGGGCGATTCCGCCCAGCGCCGCGAAGAGGACCTCGCGGACAGGCCGGCTATGGCTCGAAGCGATTGTTGAGCCCACGTGGGCGCGCGTTCGTTAACTGCGTCGCGCTGGAGTCTTGCAGGGGAGGCGGCGTCCGCGCGAGCGCCCCTAAACTCGCCCGGCACTCCGATCGATTCGAATGGCCAAGTTCCTCAACACCAGCGCGACGAATTACTTCCTCGAGGAGTTGATCAAGGACGCCAAGGACCGCCTGGTCCTCGTCAGTCCGTTCCTGAAGCTCAACGACCGCATCAAAGAGCTTCTCTCGGACAAGAACAGACTCAAGATCGATGTCCGGATCGTCTACGGCAAAAGCGAGCTGCAACCGCAGGAGATCGACTGGCTTCGGGGACAAACCTATATCCGCACGAGCTTTTGCAAGAACCTGCATGCCAAGTGCTACCTGAACGAAGAGCTCTGCATCGTCACCAGCCTGAACCTGTATGAGTTCAGCCAAGTGAACAACAACGAGATGGGCATCCTCATCCGCCGCGCCGAGGATGCGCAGCTCTACAAGGATGCGTACGAAGAGGCGCAGCGGATCATCCGCATCAGCGACGAGGTCCGCATCTCGCTGGAACGCGTCTCGCCTTTGGACGCTGGCAAGGCCGAAGCAGCGCTACAGGACCGAAGCGCAGACGTCGCCTCGGACGGTCCGGAAGCGGGCACTTCCGGGAAGCTTAGTTCGTCGAAGCTCGCGCAGCGGCTCGGCGTGAAGACACCCGAGCTCCTCGAGCAGTTCGTCGCCTCGGGCTTCCTCGTGATTGAGGAAGGAAAACACCGCCTCACGCCAAAGGCTACCGAAGCCGGCTGCGAGTTCATCGCCAAGTCGCGATTCGGTCCTTACTTCCTCTGGCCAGAGGATTGCCGTCCGTAACCTCGCGGCCAACTCGACTCTCGCCCCAACGTGACGACGTTTCTCATCGCCGTCTGCTGCCTTCTCGGCGGCCTTTGGATTGGCCGGGTCAGACAAGGCGCCGCCGAGAATCGGGGCGAAGCTGCAGTCCGACGACTGCTGTCGGAAGAGTTCTCTGCGCCCGACTATCACCTGCTGAACAACCTGACGTTGCCCGATGGCGACGGCGACGGCACCACGCAGATAGATCACGTTCTCGTGTCGAGGTTCGGCGTATTCGTGCTGGAGTCCAAGCACTACGCGGGGTGGATTTACGGCAGCGAGAGAAATGCGACGTGGACTCAGGTCCTCTACAAGAAGCACTACAAGTTTCAGAATCCACTGCGGCAAAACTACAAGCACGTGGTGTGCGTCTCCAGCCTACTCGACTTTCTTTCGCCTGGCTTGGTCCATTCGGTCGTCGTATTCACGGGCGATGCCGTTTTGAAGACACCTATGCCTCGCGAAGTCTTGGGGCTCGGGCAGTTGGCCGAGTACCTCCGTGACTTTCGGACTGAAGTCATATCGCAGAACCGTCTCGAGTATTGCGTCGGCCGCCTAGAGTGCCATCGCCAGGCACTGACGCGACAGACAGACGTCGAGCACGTCGCGAGACTCAATCGTCGGTTCGGCGACGTGGGTGCGCCGTAGCTCCAAAACTTCATCAGGTTGGCTCAACCAGTCCGTGAGCATTGAGCAATGGCGTGCTGCTCATTGATGCTCGCCGCGCTGTCGAGGGCTGAGTTTTCGCGTTGAACGTTGGCCGATAGGCAAGTCTGGCGCAAGAACGCGCTGCGTTGCTTGGGAGCATCTGGACGCCCGAGCGGCCGCAGTGAACGAGCGCCGGCAAAAAGGGGGGACATTGCTGCTTTGGGGGCGCGCGCTCGATGGAGGTGCGCTGCCCCCAGAGGTTCGTAGCAAGTAGTTTTAGAGTCCGATCAACCCGA
>JBDTUL010000862.1:0-2562 GCA_040007735.1 Gammaproteobacteria bacterium
CCAACTCCGGCTCCAATGATGAGGATTTCTTGACTCATGTTCTATTCCTTTCAGCGACCCGCGAGCGCATCGACCACCGCCAGTCGATTGGCGCGCCACGCCGGCGGCCCGCCACTGAGCACCGCAAGTCCCACGGCCGCCGCGAGACCTCCAAGCAGCACACTCGCCGGCAGCCTCACGGCGCCCGGTATGAATTGCCCAATGGCCGGGAAAATCGCTGCGGACATGGCCAGGCCGATCACCGCCGCGATCACACACAGCAGAATGGATTCAGCCAGCACCAGCGTGGTGACCGCGCCATCCGTGAATCCAAGCGTCTTCAGCACCGCCAGCTCCGGAATTCGTTCGCGCACGGACTGCATCATGGTGTTGCCAGTGAGGAACAACAGCGTGAACATCACCGCGCCGACGATCGCGTTCACCATGAACCCGATATCGCCGAGCTGTTTGATCTGCGCCTGCGCGAACTCTTTCTCGTTCTGCGTCTTGGTTTCGTTGGTGGAGTTGCGGAAACGCTTGTCCACCGCGGCGGCAATTGACGCGGACTTCGTCGGGTCATCGATGCTGTAGGCGAACCAGCCGACGCTGCCATTGCCGAACGAGCGCGCTTCGTCGAAGTAGTCGTAGTTGATCAGGAACAGGTTGTTCTGGGTGGGCGAGTCGTAGATACCCACGATCTCGAAGTCGTAGCTCTGCTTGCCGTCCTTGCGTACCCAGATGGGCGTGCGCAGTGGCACGCGATCGCCGATCTTCCAGCCGTACTTCTTGGCCGTCGGCGCACCGACGATTGCGCCATCACGCGTGTGCTGCATCTTCTCCAGTTGTTCCTCAGGAATCTTCCACTCCGGGAAAACCTCGAAGGTGCGCACCGGGTCCATCACATAGGACATGACCTGGTTCTTGGGTTCCTGGAAGTACCCGCCGAACCAGTTGAAGTACGCCACCTTGTTCACACCAGGAATGGTCTCGATCTGCTGCGTGTACGACATCGGCAGCGGCTCTATGAAGCTGATGCGGCTCACCGTGTATAGCCGATTCACGCGCGCTTCCTCCAGCGCATTCGATAGCCAGGAATTGAGCCCCTGCAGAAGGCCGAACAGCAGGAACGCCGTGATCACCGACAGGATGGTGAAAATAGTCCGGGTGCGCTTGCGCCACAGCCCGGCCCAGAGCAGGGGGAAGTACTTCATGCCGCCGTCCTCGTCTGCGTGTCCATGAGCTGCCCTTTGTCGAGGTGCACCTGGCGCGACGCGTACTCGGCAGCCTTCGGATCGTGCGTGACCATGATGATGGTCTTTTTCTGCGTCTCGTTGAGCGTACGCATGAGGCCGAGAATTTCTTCAGCGGTGGTGCGGTCGAGGTCGCCCGTGGGCTCGTCGCACACGAGCAGGCTCGGGTCGGCAACCAATGCGCGCGCGATGGCCACACGCTGCTGCTGACCGCCCGAAAGCTCGGAAGGTTTGTGAGCAGCGCGATCGCTCAACCCCACGAGCTGAAGGGCGGCCTGCACGTTCTGGCGCCGGCGTGCGCGCGATAGATTCGTGAGGAGCAGGGGCAGCTCCACGTTCCGCTCCGCCGTCAGCATGGGCATGAGGTTATAGAACTGGAACACGAAGCCGACGTTCCGCGCCCGCCAGTGGGCGAGCTGGCGGTTGGAGAGTTTGTCGATGCGCTCGCCGGAGACCACGATCTCGCCTTCATCCGGCCGGTCCAGCCCGCCGATGAGATTGAGCAGGGTCGTCTTGCCGGAGCCGGACGGCCCCATCATCGCGAGGAACTCACCTGCCTCGATGTCGAGATTCAGCCGATGCAGTACTTCCACCTTCTGTTTGCCGCGGGTGTAGCGCTTCACCACGTTCTTCACGGAAACCAGCGTCGTCATGAACTCTCTCCTTCCTGGGCTGCATCTTTTGTTACGACATGGACCTTCGCGCCATCACTAAGCGCGCTCAAATTCCCCACCGCCACGCGCATGCCCCCGGAAAGGCCGGACAGCACGAGCTGCCCATCGGCATTGCGGGCGCCGAGGCGCACTACGCGCCGCTCGACGGTGTTGTCGCCGTTGATGATGAACACCGTGCCGGTATCCCCATTCGCCTGCACGGCATCTCCCGGCACGAGCACAGCGATGCGCGGACTTGCCGTCTTGGAGTCCGTCGCTTCGGCGGCGCTGAGGAATGAGACGCGCGCGCCCATGTCCGGAAGGATGCGCGGGTCGCGCACCTTGAAGCCGACACGAACTTTCACTGTGGCCTTCGAGCGGTCCGCCGTGGGAATGACGGCGATGACACTCGCGGGAATCTCCCAGTCGGGATAGGCATTCAGTTTGATCGTGGCGGGCTGCTCGGGCCGCACGCGATTGATGAAGTTCTCACTGACGTCGACCTCTACTTCGAGCGAGTCCATGTCGACGATGGTGCCGATGCCGGTGCGCGTGAAGCCACCTCCGGCGGACGAGGGCGAGACAACTTCGCCTGCCTGCGCGGCTTTCACCGTGACCACGCCAGAGAAAGGCGCGCGCACCACGGTGTCGTCCAGATTGCGTTGGGCTACGGCGAGGCC
>JBDTUL010000863.1:0-2555 GCA_040007735.1 Gammaproteobacteria bacterium
CCACCCCGGCGTCGAACCCGCGACCGTACTTATCGATCGCGTCTGCGCCGACCGCCGCGCCCGCTGGGAGGCCGGACGCCGCGCCAAAGGTAAGAATCCGAGCAAGGCCAAGTATGACGAGCCGGCTGTGACGGGGTGCCTTCATGCAAAAGCCTGTGTAGTGGAATTCAACTGGTTGATTTCATGGGCGGGGAAGGCAATTGTACCCACTATGGCGTCTCCCGAGCCGCGAACAACCGTTCAAGTCGGATCGCCTTATAATCACGGCCTGCGGCCGGGGTCTTAGCCGGATCGCGGGAGCGACCGGCGGGGAGCAGCGGCGCGGGGCGCCGTGAAGAGGCTCATTCCTCAACTCATTAGCGAGAACGTAACGCATTGGCTGAATCCGCCCAGGCCCGTAATTCGATGAAATTCACCGCCGCTGTCGCCCGTGGGCTGCGGGAGAGTGCGGCCATCGCCATTGGGGTCGTCGCACTCGTCGTCTTCGTCGCGCTGGCGACCTACAGTCCGGAGGATTCGGGGTTTTCCTTCGCCGGGGACTCCGCTGCCGTCCGTAACCGTATCGGCCCGGTCGGCGCCTGGTTCGCCGACGTGCTGTTCTTCCTGTTCGGTCGGCCATCTTTCCTGCTCCCCGTCATGTTCGGCGTGTGGGGCTGGAACCTGTTCCGCCATCGCAAAAACCCGGAAGAGCGCGCGTCCCGCGCCAACACGGCGGTTCGAGTGGCTGGGTTCGCACTCGTGCTCATTGCCAGTTGCGGGCTGGCCACGCTCCACTGGGATGCCGGCACGCTCCGGAACACGGCCGGCGGCGTGGTCGGAAAGCTGGTCGGCGAAGGTCTCGCCTCCGGCCTGCAGTTCCTCGGCGCCACCTTGCTGCTGCTCGCTTCCTGGATGGCGGGCGTGTCGCTGGCGTTCCACGTCTCGTGGCTCACGGTCATCGACCGCATTGGTGAGTGGGCGTGGGCCGGCGTGGCCTGGGTGCGCAACCGCCTCGCTACCAAACGTGATGTGGCGGTGGGCAAGGAGCGCAAGCAGGCCCGCATGGAGGTGGTGAAGGTCGAGCAGAAGAAGGCGGCCACCCGCGCTCCGCCGCGCATCGAGCCGCCGGCGCAGATCGTCCAGAAGAGCGATCGTGTGGAAAAGGAACGGCAGGTGCCGCTGTTCGAAGCGCCAAAAGACGGCGAGCTGCCGCCGCTCAGCATCCTGGACGATCCGCCGCCGCACGAGCCCAGCTATTCGTCCGAAGCGCTCGAGGCGCTGTCGCGGCTGGTGGAAATGAAACTGAAGGACTTCGGCATCGAAGTCGAAGTCGTGGCCGTGCAGCCCGGCCCGGTGGTCACGCGCTTCGAGCTGCGGCCGGCGGCGGGCGTTAAAGCCAGCGCCATCACCAGCCTTGCGAAGGACCTCGCGCGTGCGTTGTCCGTGCTCAGTGTGCGCGTGGTCGAAGTCATTCCCGGCAAGAACGTCATGGGCCTCGAGATCGCCAACGAGAAGCGCGAGATCGTCACGCTCGGCGAGATTCTTCGCTCCAAAGCCTATGACGAGATGAATTCGCCGCTGGCGCTTGCGCTGGGCAAAGACATCGGCGGCCAGCCGATGGTGGCGGATCTCACGAAGATGCCGCACTTGCTCATCGCCGGCACCACGGGCTCGGGTAAATCCGTCGGCATCAATGCCATGGTGCTGTCGCTGCTCTACAAGAGCACGGCCGAGCACGTGCGCATGATCATGATCGACCCGAAGATGCTCGAGCTCTCGGTGTACGAAGGCATTCCGCATCTGCTGGCGCCCGTGGTCACGGACATGAAGCAGGCCGCCAACGCGCTGCGCTGGTGTGTGGTGGAGATGGACCGGCGCTACCGGCTCATGTCCGCCCTCGGCGTCCGCAACATCGTGGGCTTCAACCGCAAGGTGAAAGATGCGAACGATGCGGGCAAGCCCATTCGCGACCCCGTGATGATAGAGATGGCCTCGAACGACCCTACGTTCGACCAGAAGCTGATTCCGAATCTCGTGCCGCTGCCGTTCATCGTGGTCATCATCGATGAGCTGGCGGATCTCATGATGATCGTCGGCAAGAAGGTGGAAGAGCTCATCGCGCGGCTTGCGCAGAAGGCGCGCGCGTCCGGCATTCATTTGATTCTCGCAACTCAGCGGCCGTCGGTGGATGTGATCACGGGTCTCATCAAGGCGAACATCCCTACGCGCATTGCGTTCCAGGTGTCGGCGCGCGTGGACTCGCGCACCATTCTCGACCAGATGGGCGCGGAGACGCTGCTTGGGCATGGCGATATGTTGTACCTGCCTTCGGGCACGTCTCTCCCCACACGCTGCCACGGCGCGTTTGTGTCGGACCAGGAGGTTCACCGGGTCGTCAGCGCGCTCAAGCGCGACGTGCCGCCGAACTATATTGAAGACGTGTTGTCTGGTCCGAGGCAGGCGATTCCGGGCATCTCCTCAGACGATGGGGATGAAGGAGTCGGTGGCGTGTCCGCGCCCGAGCAGGACGCGTTGTATGACGAAGCAGTGAAGATCGTTACCCAGGAGCGCAAGCC
>JBDTUL010000864.1:0-2543 GCA_040007735.1 Gammaproteobacteria bacterium
TGGCGCTGCATTCCGCCGACCGCATGAACGATGGCGCGGGCGACCACTCGCGCGCTACGGGCGCATTCCTCAGCGGTTGCCATGCGAAGCGCACGCAGGGCGCGGACCTGTTTCTCGGGATTACCGCGGATCAGATCGCGGCGAGATCGCTCGGCAAAGACAATCTGCTGCCATCTCTCCAACTGGGAATCGATGACATTAAAGCGTCTCCGCTTTGCGACGAAGGCTATACCTGCGCCTACAGCAACACACTTTCCTGGAGTTCCGCGACCACGCCGCTGCCCGTCGAGGCCGATCCCCGGCTGGTGTTTGAACGGCTGTTTGGCGAGAGCGGCGATCCCAAACAACGAGCTGTCCGGATTCACGAAAATCGAAGCATTCTCGATTCCGTGACCGGCGCGATGAAGCAATTGCAGAGTTCGCTGGGCACGCCTGACCGGCAAAGAATGGACCAGTATTTCGATTCGATCCGCCAGGTCGAGCAGCGCCTCCAGCGCATCGAAGCGCAGAACGCAGACTCTGTCGAATTCGTCGCAGGAATCACACGGCCCTTGGGTGCACCCGAGAAGTTCGAAGATCACATTCGTCTGATGTTCGATCTTCAGGTGCTCGCGTTCCAGTCCGACATTACGCGCATCACGACTCTCATGTTCGCCGGCGAGAGAAGCGGCCGCAGCTACGCCGAGGCCGGCGTGCCGGATTCTCACCACTCTGTTTCACACCACGACAACCAAGCGGAGAAGTTGGCGAAGGTGGCGAAAATCGACACCTATCACGTGCAACAACTCGCGTACTTCCTGGGCAAACTCAAAGACACCCCGGACGGCGAAGGCAACCTGCTCGACAACTCCATGCTCCTCTACGGAGCCGGGATCAGCAACGGCAATGTGCACGATCATAACCCCTTGCCCATCGTGCTCGCGGGCGGTGGAGCGGGCAAGCTTCAGGGCGGACGTCATATTGTCTTCCAGAATGAAGCGCCTCTCTCGAACGTGGTGCGCGCGATGCTGGACAAGGCCGGCGTGCCTACGGATAGCTTGGGCGAAAGCACGGGCCTGGCGGAGCTGTAGGGGGGCTGTAGGGGAAAGACGAGATCTAAAATGAGCACACTGCGATTGATTATCGGGACAACCATCGCGCTGTCCGTTGCGCCGCTGAGCGTGGCGTCGGATTCCGTTTCTCAGGACGGTACGACGTCCCTTCACCAGGCGGTTCAAGACGACCGTCTCGATACCGTGAAGGCGTTGATTTCTTCCGGCGCGAACGTGAATGTCAAGAACCGCTACGGCACCACTCCGCTGGCGCTGGCTGCCACCACTGGGAATGCATCTGTCACAGCCGAGCTACTGAAGGCGGGTGCGGACGCTCGCGTGGGTGTGCCGGAAACGGGAAGCATCCTGATGGCAGCGGCGCGCACCGGCAATCCGGAGGTCATCAAACTGCTACTCGCTGCCGGCGCGGATGCGAACTTCACCGAGCCTAGCAGCGGGCAAACACCTTTGATGTGGGCGGCCGCGGAAGGGCATCTCGAAGCCGTCAACGCGCTGATCGCCGCAGGCGCGAAGGTCGGGGCGAGGGCGCAAGACGAAAGGACAGCCCTTTTCTTTGCCGTTCGCCGGGGAGAAATCAGTGTAGTGAGCGCTCTGCTCGCGGCAGGCGCCGATGTAAACGCACGGACCGCGCCCGTGCCGATGCCGAATTGCGACAACTGCCGGAAATTTCCCCAGGGCACGATGTACAGTCCGCTTGGCGACAGCATGCTGGTGGTCGCCATCATGAATGCGCACTTCGAGGTGGCCGATCTGTTGCTGAACAAGGGAGCGGACCCGAACGCGGCAGGCACGCACTGGGCGCCACTGCATGTGTTGATCCGCATCCGGAACTATGAAGAAGCCCAGTATCCCGCTCCCAACGGGACGGGCACGCTCGACAGCCTGGAATTCGCGAAACGCCTGCTGGCACATGGCGCGGATCCAAGCGCTCGTGCTGAGGCATACACGTCGAAGCGCCCGGGCGGGGACCAGAACTATGACGAGTTCAAAGGCGCGACGCCGTTCTTTCTCGCGGCAAAAGCGGGCGATCTGCCCATGCTGCGAATGTTGCTAGCCGCGAAAGCCGACTACACAACGCCGACGGAGCTGCACACAACGCCCCTGATGGTCGCCGCCGGAGTCGGCTGCGTCACAGGCCAGTGGATCGAGCCCGAGCACGACGTTCTGGAGACCGTAAAACTCCTGGTCGAAGAGCTGAAAGCCGACGTGAACGTGCGCAATGACCGCAACGAAACCGCTGTCCACGGCGCTGCATGCCGAGCCATGGATTCCGTGGTGCAGTATCTAGCCGACAAAGGCGCAGTGCTGGACGTGCGGAACTCGGACGACATGCGACCGCTCGACATCGTGGTGGACGGCATCGCGAAGCCCGTCAGCATCGGGGGCGTCCCCATCGAGGAGATCGGGTTTTCCGATCATACGGCGGCCCTCCTCAAGAAGTTGATGGCTCGACAGTAGCCGACGCGTCCAAACCGACTATACTATGCCGGT
>JBDTUL010000865.1:0-2540 GCA_040007735.1 Gammaproteobacteria bacterium
CAAATCCTTCAGGGACTTATACGCTTCTGGCCGATCAACGTTGGGACAGCCCTGATCCAACAGGCTCGCAAGATTCGGCCCCAGGGCGGAAGCGATGGGGCTTCACGGGAGGCATTTGTGCCGTCTAAACAACGGCGCGAGGGTCAGGCCTCGTACATCGCGGCGCCGCCCACCACGGTCCTCACGATCTTGATGTCCTTGATCTTGTCGGGGCTCACGGTGTGCGGGTCTTCCGACAGCACCACGAAGTCCGCCCATTTGCCTGGCGTGAGCGAGCCTTTGATCTTCTCTTCGTGAGAAGCGTGTGCACCGTTGATAGTGTTGATCCGCAGTGCCTCGTCGACGGTGATTCTCTGGTTCACGCCCCATTGTTCCCCGTTCCAGCCCGTGCGCGTCACCATTCCCTGAATGCCCATCAAAGGCGCAATAGGCCCGGGTGGGAAGTCCGAGCCTGCTGCCGCGGGAATGCCGGCATCGATGAACGAGCGATACGCCATCGCTCGCTTCATGAGCTCTTCGCCATAGAAGTGAAACTTGTCGGCGTTGTAGTACGCGTAAGTGGTGAAGGGCAGGGGAATTGCGCCGACTGCCTTGATGCGCCGGACCAGATCATCTGTGATCAGCGTGCAGTGGGTGATCTTCGGTCGCGCATCGGCGAGCGGGAACACGCGCTGCGCCCGCTCGTAAGCCTTCAGCGCAGAGTCGATCGCAACATCTCCGTTTGCGTGGCAGTTCACTTGAATGCCGGCGCGATGCGCGCGTTCCACCCACGCGTCGAGAACGTCCTGCGTCTCGACGATGTTGCCGCGATAACCTTTTGTGGAACCGGGATAGGGCGTGCTCAGCGCCATGGTTCGCTCTGAGAAGGAGCCGTCCACGATGTGCTCGGAGGTCGCTCCGAACCGAATCCATTCATCGCCGAAGCCGGTGCGGATGCCGTTGGCGATCATCGAGTCGAGGAAGGCCTTCTCCTCCACCTCGTAGCTGATGCGGTGTCTGAGCTCGCCGCGCGCGCGCACATCCTGCATGGCTGCAAGGTCGCCCCCTTCGTGGTGAACGCTGGTGAGGCCGTAACGCACGAACTGCTTCGAGATGTGCGCCATGCCGTCGCGAGCGCGTTGACGCTTCTGCTCTTCTGTGATCGTTGCGCGCAGGCCGGCATTTTCGAGCACGTCCATTGCCTTGTCGGTGACGCGTCCGTTGAGATTGCCGGCAGCGTCGCGGTCGAACGTGCCTCCGGGCGGGTTCGGCGTGCTGTTGTTAATGCCCGCGAGCTCGAATGCCTTGCTGTTGTAGAAGGCAGTGTGGCCGCCGCGATGGTGAACCACGACGGGATGGGCCTTCGACACTCTGTCCAGGTCCTGCACGTTGACCTGGCGCTTGTCCTTCACTTTGGTGTCGTCGTAGAAGAACCCTTCCACCCAGTGCCCGGGCGGGGTATCGCGCGCCCGGGCACTCAGCTTGTCGACGATGCTGTCGATGGTGACGAACTCCACCTCGAACGGATTGCCGACCAGCACTTCGTAGAGCAGCCATTCGCCGACCGCATGGTTGTGGCAGTCGATGAACCCGGGGACGATGGTCATGCCGCCGGCGTCGTAACTCTGCGTGCCCTTGCCTATGAGGGAGCGAATCTCGGTTGTGGTGCCCACCGCGATGATCCGTCCCGCCTTGATGGCAAAGGCTTCCGCCGTGGGCTGGCTCGGGTCGAGCGTGAATACCCGCGCGCGGTAGACGACGAGGTCCGCATCACGCGCGGCGACGGCCTCCGCGGCCCGCAACCAGGGCGCAGCGGTGGCCGTGGCAAGGCCGGCACCGGCCATTCCTATGAATCCCCGTCGACTGCGCAGGTACGAACTCATGGCGCCTCTTTTTCTGACTGTGGGCTGGACGGGGATAGCATAACCCGGTGCCGGCGCACTACCCGATCGGGGCGTATGAGATCATCGAATTTCTGCGCGGTGAGGTATCTGTGGTGGTACAGGCGTTCGACTTCGTGGTCGTCGGTGGGGGAACCGCAGGGTGCCTGCTGGCCGCAAGGTTGTCCGAGAATCCGCGCCATCGCGTTTGCCTGATCGAGGCGGGCGGTTCCGGCAAGAGTGTGTACGTGAACGTGCCCGGCGCCATCGTGCTGGCGCAGCGCTCCGCCGCGCTTAACTGGCGCTTCCAGACCGTGCCGCAGGCGCAGCTCAATGGCCGCCGCATCTCGGTGCCTCGCGGCCGGGGTCTCGGGGGTTCGGCCCTCATCAACGGAATGGTTTATTTCAGGGGGCATCCGAGCGACTACGACGCATGGGCGAACGCGGGCGCCGCGGGCTGGAGCTATCGCGAAGTGCTGCCGTACTTCCGCAAGAGCGAAGACAACGAGAGCTTTCCGGCTTCCGAATATCACGGCCGGGGCGGGCCGATGCGGGTGCGCACGATCACACGGCCCAACAAGCTCAACTTCGCATTCTTCGCAGCGCTCACGTCGTTGGGCTTGCAAACTCGCGAGGATTTGAACGGCCCGGACTCCGAAGGCGTGGCGCTTCGTCAGGTAT
>JBDTUL010000866.1:0-2536 GCA_040007735.1 Gammaproteobacteria bacterium
ACAATATAAAGGCCACTCCGTTACAGGGCGAGACCTCATGATCGCATGCGGCCGCAACTGCGGCGCTGCGAACGCTTCTTTTAAAGAAGCGGGCTGCGTTTCGATTGCGTTCGCGCCACGTCGCGGGAGGCGACCCATATTCGCGCCGCGAGCCGCGCACATTGGTTCGGACCAGCGGCGGCAACCCCGCGAGCAGAATGCGCGCGAGCCGGGCATCGCAAGCCATATAGCCACACAGCAAGCGCGTGAACGGCGCCGCTGAATCGGCGCGCGGTGAGGCGCGCCCCCCCGTCGCCACCGCTTGCGGCCCAACCCCCCTCGGAGCACGCGTCATGAATGCATCGATCGATTTCGTCGCCCTCAAAACCCGCCAGCAGGCCGCCTGGGCCAGCGGCGACTATGCCGTCGTCGGCATCACGCTGCAGTTGGTCGGCGAACTCGAGCGGCTCCCTGACCGGCGGTGTCCCCCTCTTGAAAATAGTCTGACGGGCGCGGCCTGCGTTGTCGATTCGTACGGTCGACTCGCACAGTCGACTCGCACAGTCGATTCGCACGGAACTCATTTCGAGGCGGCTGTCCGGTTCGGCCGCCGTTCTGCGTCTGCAAGAGCGAGGAGCTACGTCAGCCCCCTTCACAGAGGAACCACATGAAACACCTGACTCCCGGCACGGGGGCGAAGAGCCCGCGTGTCCACCCCCTGCTTCGCCTGGCGACTTGCCTGATGCCGCTGGGACTTACGCTCGCGGCCACGGCCGCGGAGCAACCCCAGGCCCAGTCCGCCAACAGCGCGGAGTTCCAGCGTTTCCCCGGCGGACACAATGATTTCTCGCCGCTGATCGACAAGGTGCGCCGGGCAACGGCGCGCTATCGCAACTTCTACGTGGCGAAGAGCGAAGGCTGGGTGCGCGGCACGCCCTGCGTGAGCGGCCCCGAGGCCGGCGCCATGGGCATTCACTTTCTGTATGAGAGCCGCATTCACGACGGCGCGCTCAACGCACGCGAGCCGGAAGCGCTGATCTACGAGCCCACGTCGAACGGCGGGCTTCGCCTGGTCGGCGTGGAGTTCATCACCATTGCCAGCGAGTGGCTGGAAAAGCATCCGGATGGCGCACCGCCGGACCTCGACGGGCACCTGGCGCATTTCGTCGACTCGCCCAACCGCTACGGCCTGCCGCCGTTCTATGAGTTGCACGTGTGGGCCTGGGAAGACAACCCCAGTGGCAGCTTTGCCGACTGGAACACAGAGGTTTCGTGCGATAAAGCGACGCCCAATGTGAACTGAGCACTCCCGACCCGTGGCACACTGCGCACCCGCTTCAACACTTCAGAAGCGGGTGTCGCACCACGAGGAGAAGGCAAATGGCCGTCTTTATTGCCCTGCTGCGCGCCGTGAACGTGGGAGGCACGGGCAAACTACCGATGAGCGACCTCACGGCGCTCTGCAAGAAGGCCGGGTTCACCGCAGTCCAGACCTATATCGCGAGCGGCAACGTCGTCTTCAAGTGCGGCTTGTCTGAAGCGAAAGTGAAAGCAACGCTGGAAGCAGCGTTGGCGAAGTACGCCGGCAAACCCGTTGGCGTCGCCGTACGGTCGGCTGCCGAAATGGCGGCCGTGCTGGCGGCAAACCCGTATCCAAAGTGTGCGCCGAACCGAACCGTCGCCATTTTCCTGGACAATGCGCCACCCGCCGACGCACTCGACAGTGTCAGTGGCCGCAATGGCGAAGATCTCGAGCTGGGACACCGCGAGATCTACGTTCACTACGGCGACGGAATGGCGCAATCCAAATTGAAGATCCCCGCCGGCAAGGCGGGGACCGCGCGCAACATGAACACCGTGGCGAAGCTCGCCGCGATGGCGGCTTCACTCTGAGAGCGCGAGCGACTCCGCGCCGCGAATGCCTCCGGACTGCCGCTCGAACAGACGACGGTAGCGGCCATGCGATCGCCGCAGCAGCGCCTCGTGGTTTCCCTCTTCCACGATTCGACCCTGGTCGAATACCAGGATGCGATCCATCGCGCTTACCGTGGAAAGGCGGTGCGCGATGACGATGGACGTGCGCCCGGACATCAGCCGATCCATCGCCTCCTGGATCAACGCTTCCGATTCCGAATCGAGGCTCGACGTCGCCTCATCGAGGATCAGGATGGGCGCATCGGCCAGAAACGCGCGCGCCAGCGCCACGCGCTGCCGCTCCCCGCCCGAAAGCTTCACGCCTCGCTCGCCGACCAGCGTCTGATAGCCGCGGGGCAGACGGGCAATGAACTCGTGCGCGTTCGCCAGGCGCGCCGCACGCTCGATCTGAGCCGGGGATGCATCCGGACGCGCGTAGGAAATGTTCTCCGCCAGGCTGCGATGAAACAGAATGGGCTCCTGCTGAACGATCGCAATCTGCGACCGCAACGAGGCCTGCGTCGCCGAAGCGACATTCTGCCCATCGATCACGATGCGGCCCTCCGTGACGTCATAGAGCCGCTGGATCAGCTTTACGAACGTAGTCTTGCCTGAGCCGGACTGGCCGACCAGACCGATTCGC
>JBDTUL010000867.1:0-2534 GCA_040007735.1 Gammaproteobacteria bacterium
GCCTACATCTTCGTCGGCATTTTCCTCGAGGAGCGTGACCTGATCAGCTTCTTCGGCGATGAATACCGCCACTACAAAACCCGCGTCTCGATGATAATTCCCTGGCGCAAGTCGGCGTGATACAGATGGCCGCGATGGCAAAAAAAATCGATACCAGCGCCACGCTTCTCGCGGCCGCAAAAAAAGTTCTGCGCAAGGGCGGCTATTCGGCCCTGTCGACGCGCGATGTCGCAACGGCAGCCGGCGTGCCGCTCAGCCAGATCCATTATCATTTCGGCTCCAAGGAGGGGATGATGCTGGCGCTGTTCGAATACCTGAACGACGAGTTGCTGCACCGCCAGCAGGCGATGTTCGGCAATCCGGCGCTCAAGCTTTCCGAGCAGTGGGACCTGGCCTGCGCCTATCTGGATGAAGACCTCGCCTCGGGCTACGTACGGGTGCTGCAGGAGCTTTGGGCGGCGGGCTATTCCAATCCGCAAATCGCCAAGGTGGTGCGGGCAGGAATCCTGCGCTGGCAGGATTTGCTGACACTAACCGCCCGCAAGGCCGAAGAGCGCTTTGGCAGTTTTGCCGGGCTCGCGCCGGAGGATGTGGCGGCCCTGGTAAGCGCCGCCTTCATCGGCGGTGAGGCCTTTATTCTGCTAGGGGCGGAGACCCGTGAATTGCCAATCCGGCGGGCGCTGCGGAGTGTTGGCGAACTCATTCGCAGGCTAGAAACGGGCCAGTCCAAAAGGGGACGTGATGCGTGCTAAGCTGCCCGACACGGAAGGTTTCATCGCGCGCGACGGCGTCAGGCTTTTCTACGAGATTTATGGCGACGGGCCTGAAACCATGTTCTTCACGCCCACTTGGTCCATCGTCCATTCGCGCATCTACAAGGCGCAACTCCCTTATTTCAGCGAGCGCTTCCGCTGCATCACCTTCGATGGCCGAGGTAACGGCAAGTCGGACCGGCCAGCCGATGTTGCGGCCTATTCACTCGATAACTATGTCGATGATGTGCTTGCGGTCATGGACGCCACCCATGCGGGAAAGTGCATTCTCGTCGGCCTTTCGTTTGCCGGTACGCTCGCCTGCATCATCGCGGGGCACCACCCGGAGCGGGTGAAAGCCGCCATCCTCGCAGGCACCAGCGCCACCATCGGTCCCGTCTATCCCTACCAGACGCAGGAGCATTTTTATGCGAAGCAGAAAAGTTTCGAGGGCTGGAACAAGTATAACCGTGAGTACTGGCAGGCGAACTATCCCGATTTCGCCGAGCATTTTGTCCGCAACATTTTCTCGGAGCGGCATTCCACCAAGCAGATCGAGGACGGCATTAGCTGGGCCAATGAAACGACAGGCCCGGTTCTGGCCATGACGGTTGACGAGCGGTTCGACAAGCCGGAGCTTGATGTAAGCGAGGCGATGTACCGCCGGATTGCCTGCCCCGTCCTGATCATCCATGGCGACAACGACCAGATCGTTCCTTACGCGCGCGCGCAACTCGTGGCCGAGATTACCGGGGCCGAGTTAGTGACCATTCCGGGCGGTGGCCATAATCCGCTTGGCCGCTACCCCGCCAAGTCCAATGACCTGATCAATGATTTTTTGGATCGCAGGCTCGGAATTGCAGCGCCGGGACGGCATGCGCCCCGCTCCGGCAAAATCAAGAGGGCGCTTTATCTCTCATCCCCCATAGGCCTCGGCCATGGGCGGCGCGACATTGCCATCACCCGGGAATTGCGCAAGCTGCATCCCGATTTGCAGGTCGACTGGCTGGCGCAGGATCCGGTGACGCGGCTGCTGGAAGCCAGCGGCGAGCGCGTCCATCCCCTGAGTGCGCGGTTGGCCAGCGAGACACGGCATATCGAACTGGAATCGGGCGAGCATGAGCTGCACTGCTTCCAGGCGATCCGGCGCATGGACGAGGTGCTGATCAAAAACTTCATGATTTTCCAGGATGCCGTTGATGCGGGCGACTATGATCTGGTGATTGCCGACGAGGCCTGGGACATCGACCACTACTGGCACGAGCATCCGGAGCTGAAGCGGGCCGGGCTTGCCTGGTTCACTGATTTTGTCGGCTATGTGCCCATGCCCTCAGGCGGCGAGCACGAAGCCTTCCTCACCAGCGATTACAACGCCGAGATGATCGGCCATATCGAGCAGCACCCCGGGGTGCGTGACCGCGCCATATTCGTAGGCAACGCCGAAGACATTGTGCCGCTATCTTTCGGCAAGGACCTGCCTGCTATGCGTGACTGGGTGCCGAAGCATTTCGATTTTGCCGGCTACATCATCGGCGAGCATCCCCAATCTTTCGGCAGCCGCGCAGAATTGCGCCAAAACCTCGGCTACCGTCCGGACGAGCGGGTGTGCATCGTCACGGTGGGCGGATCGGGTGTGGGGGCGCATTTGATCCGGCGCATCATCGAGAGTTACCCTCTGGCGCGGGCCAGGCTGCCGGAGCTCCGCATGATTGTGGTGGCAGGCCCACGCATCGATCCCGCCTCACTCAATGTGCCGGCGGGCGTTGAGGTGCGGGCCTTCGT
>JBDTUL010000868.1:0-2531 GCA_040007735.1 Gammaproteobacteria bacterium
GCGGTTTGGCTGGGCGACGTTTGTCGAGTTCGTTCGCAGTGTCTATCGGACGGCTTTCGACGAGACCGCTTTAAGACATCACACGTTGCCTGCCTGAGCGGCCGCCTCACGTGTCCTCCTCACCTAGCCCGGATTTCTCACGCTCAGTAGGTTTTTCCGGCTCTGATGGCGCCGACCGTGGTCGAGTTTCAGCCAGGTTGTGAGGGTCATGGAACGGGCGTTTTGATCGATAGTGGGCGATAGCGAGCCGTCTCGCTTAAGCAAGGGTGCGGGGAAGACTGCGCGGTTGAGGGTGTCTGGTTCGTGGGGTGCGGCTTAACGGGCCGCAGCGCTTAGGGCGTGGAAGGCGGCGATGAACTCGCGCTGATTGGGGCATGCCTCGCTCAAGGCGATTTTGATCCTTCTTACGCTGATCGTGACGCGCGCGCCGATCTTCAACAGCCGCAGGCGGATCGTGTTGGCGCAGGCGTTGTGCAGAGCGGTGCCGGCCAGACCGATGCGCCGCAGCGCATGCATCAGGATGTAGGCGGCCGAGGAGAGCCACAGACGCAATTGGTTGGCGCGGAAGGTTTCGGCCGAGAGCCGATCGGCAAATAAGTCCAGCTGTGCTTCCTTGATCCGATTTTCCATCTCGCCCCGCGCACAGTAAAAGTCCTCGTACAACGGGCGGCCTGCAAACTCGTGCATCGATAGCGAGGTGACGAGGAAGCGCGGATTGGCTTTGCTGGTGGTGTACTCGGCCTTGGCGATGACGCGCCGCGGCCGGCTCCAGCTCTTGCGGGTCGTGTACACCAGTTCCTTGAAGCGTCGGGCCGCTCGATGGGTCTGCGCAGCTTCCGCCGCGGCGGCTTGAAGCTCAGCGCCGATCGAGCGCGTGAGCCGGGCATTGCGCGCCAGGCCAAACACGTAATCCACAGTATTTTTCTCGCACCAACTCATCAGCTCGTCGCGACAAAATCCGGAGTCGGCCCGCAGGATGATACGCACGGTAGGCCAGCGAACACGGATCTGGGTGATGACACGTTCGAGTTCTTCGCGTGCCCCGGCCGCCCCGTCGATGTTGGAGCGGCGCAGCTTGGATACCAACAAATGCTCGCCGCAAAAAATGTACAGCGGCAGATAGCAGTAGCCATCGTAGAAGCCGTGGAAGAAGCGGCCTTCCTGATGGCCGTGCAGAGGATCATCGGTCGCATCCAGATCCAGCACGATCTCCTCAGGTGCCTCGCGATGCGAATCCAGAAACAGATCTACAAACAATCCCTCGATCCCCGCCGCATCCGGATGAATCTTGTGATACCGGTTCGAGGACCCCACCGGATGCAACTCCAGCCGGTTCAAGGTGCTCTTGCCCGCGAGCGCCGCGCACTGCGAACGGCGCTTCGCCGATAACTTCCCCAGCAACGTGCCCCACACCGGATCGTGGCGCAGCTGCTCGTGATCGTTCAGATCCTCGTACCCCAGCGCCATCCCAAAGACCCGTTGCCCGATCAGCGTGCGCACCGAGTGCTCGATCAGATCCTGGCGCCGCTCATCGCGAAAACAGGCCGCCAACCGATCCACTAAACCGATCGCCTCATCGGTGCGCCCGAGCAGCAGCGCACCGGCATCGGAGCTGACCGTGCCGCCGTCAAACCCCGCTACGACCCGGCGTCGTTCTACACATGAAAATTGCAGCTGTTCCGCGTTACACTCTGCTTGCATCGGGCTCTCCTGTGAGTGGGTGATAACTCGTTCTGGTACAACAAGTTTTACTCATTCACAGGACCGATGCACTACCTCAGCGTGAGAAATCCGGGCTAGTGCATGGCGTTCGCTGGATCCGTGAATCCGCAGTCGCGCGGCACTTCATCGACACGTTGCAAGGACATGAATTCCTGGGTGAGCAGGTGCGCGAGAAATTGCGTTACTACCCCACCATCACGCGCGAACCGCATCCCAATCAGGGTCGTGTGACCACCGTCATCGAGAACGGACGGCTGCAGGAAGATCTCCGGTTGCCACCGCTGGACCGCAGCGAAGACCGGGTCATGGTGTGCGGCAGCCCCGACATGCTGACCGACACCTGCGCGCTGCTGGATTCGCGCGGTTTCCAAATCTCCGAGCACATTGGCGAGCGCGGTGACTATGTCATCGAGCGCTCGTTCGTCCAGCGCCGCTGATTCCGCGATTAATAGTACCATTGGGTACATCGTGTGAATCAACCGCCGGCAACTCCATCCGGCGCGGAGCATTGCCATCAAGACCTCAGCCGTCAAAGAGAACGCGGATCTCGCTCAATCCCTGCAGGATCGAGGCATCGAACACGTCAAGATCGGCGTGGTCGACACCGATGGCATCCTGCGCGGCAAATACCTGAGCCGCGACAAATTCGTGTCGGCCCTGGACAAGAATCTCGGCTTCTGCGATGTCATTCTGGGCTGGGACTCGAGCGACCAACTCTACGACAACACCCGCTTCACCGGCTGGCACACGGCGTATCCCGACGCCATGGTTCGCGTCGTGCCGGAAACGCAGCGTGACATTCCCTTCGA
>JBDTUL010000869.1:0-2526 GCA_040007735.1 Gammaproteobacteria bacterium
GAGCGCCTGAAGGGCCAGAAGCTCGAGCTGCCGCCGGAAAACGTGCTGCGCCAGCAGGTGCTCGAGCGCCTGGTGCTGCAGGAAATCCAGATGCAGCGGGCCAACCGCGCCGGCCTCAAGGTGCCGGATGAAGCGCTGAACAGCGCCATGCAAGACGTCGCCCAGCGGAACAACATCCCGCTCTCGCAGCTGCCGGAGGCGCTGCAGGCCCAGGGCATCGACTACGCCTCGTATCGGGATGCCATGCGCAAGGAGCTCACGCTCACCCTGCTGCGCCAGCGGGACGTCATTCAGCGCATTTCGGTAACGCCGCGTGAGGTCGACCAGTACCTCGAGAAGCAGAAGAACGCGCCGGAGCAGTCCGCCGAATACAACGTCTCGCACATCCTCATCGCCGTTCCGCAGACGGCCTCGCCAGACCAGCTCGAAACCGCGGACAAGAAAGCGGCGGACGTCTACACGCGTGCCAGCGGTGGCGAAGATTTCGCGAAGCTCGCCGTGGCGTATTCCAGCAGCCAGACGGCTCTCGAAGGTGGCGCGCTCGGTTGGCGCAAAGGCTCGGAGCTGCCCACGTTCCTCACGGACGTGATCGCGCACCTGAAGGCGGGCGAAGTCAGCAAGCCGCTTCGCACACCGACGGGCTATCACATCATCCGGCTCAACGAGACGCGCGGCGCGGGCCAGCAAGTCATCGTGGAGCAGACTCACGCGCGGCACATTCTGATGAAGCCCAACGAGCTTCAGGACGATGCCACCGTGCGCCAGAAGCTTGCCGCCATTCGCGATCGCATCGAGAAAGGCGAGGATTTCGCAGGCCTGGCGAAGACCACCTCCGAAGATCCCGGCTCGGCCAACGAAGGCGGCGATCTCGGCTGGACCAACCCAGGCACCTTCGTGCCCGAATTCGAGCAGGTGCTCGGCGAGCTGAAAGAAAACGAAATCAGCCAGCCGTTCAAGTCGCAGTTCGGCTGGCACCTGGTGCAAGTGCTCAGCCGCCGCAAATTCGACAATACGGATGAGCTGAAGCGGCGGCATGCGGGCGAAGCCATTCGCAACAGTCACTCTGACGAAGAGACGGAGCTGTGGATGCGCAAGCTTCGGGACGAGGCGTACGTGGAGTACAAGCTGTAAGCATTCGGGCCGCTCTCACTTCGGGAGAGCCCGCCGGCATCGGGCCTGATCTGTGCCTGGCCATTGCGCGCGAGGCGTTCGACTGCGAGCTCGTGTGTCTCGGCGATCGCGGGCTGCTCGCGGAACGCGCGCTGCAGCTGAAGCTGGATATCACGTTCTCAGACTACGACCCTCAGGCACCCGTGCCGCATCGGCCTGGGCATCTCAGTGTCTGTCACTACCCGCTTGGCGCACCGAGCGTTGCGGGGAAACTCGACGTCGCTAACGCACGCTACGTGCTCGGGCTGCTGGATCGCGCGATTCACGGCGCGGTGTCGGGCGAGTTCAGCGCCATCGTGACGGCGCCCGTGCATAAGGGTGTCATCAACGACGCAGGCATTCCCTTCACGGGCCACACCGAATATCTGGCGGATCGCACGCGCGCGCCGTTGCCGGTGATGATGCTCGCGACAGACGATTTGCGCGTGGCGCTGGCCACCACTCACCTGCCGCTCAAGGACGTGAGCGCGGCCATCACTATCGACTCGTTGTGCCAGGTGCTGGAGATACTCGACCGCGACCTGCAGCAGTGGTGGGGCATTGCCTCGCCGCGCATCGCCGTGTGCGGACTCAACCCTCATGCGGGCGAGAGCGGTCACCTGGGCGTCGAAGAAATTCAGGTGATCGCACCCGCCATCGCGCGCATGCGCGAGCGCGGCGTGGCGGTCACCGGCCCCATTCCCGCAGACACAGCGTTCGTGCCCGCAAAGCTCGCTCAATGCGACGCGGTGCTCGCCATGTACCACGACCAGGGGTTGCCCGTAATCAAACACGCCGGCTTCGATCGCGCCGTCAACGTGACGCTGGGTCTTCCTATCCTGCGCACGTCCGTAGACCACGGCACAGCACTCGACCTCGCCGGCACCGGCACTGCCGATCACCGCAGCCTCGCCGCCGCACTCCGGCTGGCGCTGAAGATCGCGGGGCGCAGAAAGGCCGTGCAGGGCGGCCTCTGAATGCACGCCCGTAAACGCTTCGGCCAACACTTCCTGCACGACGCCTCCGTTCTCGAGCGCATCGTGTATGCCGTGTCGCCACGCCCTGGCGATCACATCGTCGAGATCGGCCCGGGGCGCGGCGCGCTCACCCAGGCCTTGTTGAATGCCGGCAGCACCACGCTGGACGCCGTCGAAATCGATCGCGACCTGGTGCCGCGCCTGCGCGCAGACTTCGCAGGCGACGCCCGATTCACCGTTCACGAAGCCGACGCCCTGAGATTCGACTTCCCCACCCTCTCCCGCCAGCTCGGCGGCCCGCTGCGCGTGGTCGGGAATCTGCCTTACAACATCTCCACGCCGCTGCTCTTCCATCTGCTGACGAACGCGTCCGTGATCCAGGACATGCACGTGATGCTCC
>JBDTUL010000870.1:0-2517 GCA_040007735.1 Gammaproteobacteria bacterium
GACATTGACCGCCTGTTCCGCCGCATCAAGCAGTTCGGCGGCCATGGGCGGCAGGGTGGTGGTGTCTCCGCGGTCGAGATCGCGCTGTGGGACCTCGCGGGGAAGGCTTATGGCGTCCCCATCTACCAGATGCTCGGCGGCCGGTTCCGCGACAAGGTGCGTGTCTATTGCGACACCGACGCGGAAAAGCCCAGCGGCACCGAGACCGGCAAGCGGCTCAAGGCGCGGATGGACCTCGGTTTCACCTTCCTCAAGATGGACCTCGGGCTGGCGCAGATCTCCCATATCCCAGGCGCGGTCGTCGCGCGCGCCGGCGTGCTCGACGGTTTCCGCACCCATGCCGCCCGTGGCCCGGCACGCACCCTGGACGAGCGCCGGGCGCGCAATGCCGCCTATGACGCGCAGAACGTGCCGCATCCCTTCACCGGTCTCCACTTCACCGAAAAGGGCATCGACCTGCTCGATCAATATATCCACGAGGTCCGCGAGGTGATCGGCTACGAGATCCCGCTCGCCATCGACCATGTCGGCCACATCTCGCTGCAGAACGGCATCCGTCTGGCGCGGCGGATCGCGAAATACGCACCGGCATGGCTCGAGGACGTGATCCCCTGGCAATACACCGAGCAGTATCGGCAGCTACAGCAGGCCACCTCCGTGCCGATCTGCACAGGGGAAGACATCTACCTCAAGGAAGCATTCGAGCCGCTGCTCAGTGCAGGCATCTCGGTCATCCACCCGGACTTGCTTACCACTGGCGGCATCCTTGAGACCAAGAAGATCGGCGACGCGGCGCAGGACCATGGCGTTGCCATGGCCATTCACATGGCGGAAAGCCCGATCGCCGCGATGGCGGCCGCGCATGTTGCGGTGGCCACGGAAAACTTCATGGCGCTCGAATATCACAGCGTCGAAGTGGACTGGTGGGACGATATCGTCACCGGTCTGCCCAAGCCGCTGGTCAAGGACGGGTTCATCACCGTGCCGGACAAGCCCGGCCTGGGCATCGACGACGTGGTTGATGAAGTCATCAGCCAGCATCTGCAGCCCGGTGTCACGGGGATATGGCAATCCACCGAGCATTGGGACAATGAATATAGCTGGGACCGGACCTGGAGTTAGCCCAGACCCCCGCCCTCATTCTCCCCAGGCTCACAGGGCCAACGACCGCCCATTCGTGTCGACCTCTCCCAAGGGAGAAGCGAAGAAAGAAACGGACGAAACCATGATCTACGAACTGCGTATCTATGACTGCCTGCCGGGCAGGCTGCCGGCTTTGCTCAAGCGCTTTTCCGACCAAACGCTGGCCATCTGGGAGAGGCATGGCATCCGCCAAGCCGGGTTTTTCACCACGGCGATCGGCGAAAACAGCAATCGCCTCACCTATTTCCTCGCCTGGGAATCGCTGGCCGAGCGTGAGGCGAAATGGGCGGCTTTCGTCACCGATCCGGCATGGCACAGGGCCCGGGACGAGTCTGAGCGCGACGGGCAGATCATTGCCAATATCAGCAGCCAGCTGCTCACGCCGACAGCTTTCTCGTCTGTGAAATAGGACTGCGCCATGAAGATCACCGACCTCCGATGTGCCGTTATCGGCAAACACCCTATCGTCCGCATCGTGACCGACGAAGGTCTCTATGGCCTCGGCGAGGTTGAATACACCAAGCCCTACCTCAAACCCTGGGTCGTGCATTTTCGCGAGGCCCTGATCGGCGAGGACCCGACCGACGTCGAGCGCGTGATGCTGAAGATCCGCCAGAGGGGTTCGTTCAAGCCCTATGGCGCCGCCGTCAGCGCCATTGAGCACGCTCTGTGGGACATCGCCGGCAAAGCGGCGGGCGTTCCGGTCTACAAACTGCTCGGCGGCAAGGTGCGCGATCAGGTACGGGTCTATAACGGCTCGATCCGCCAGAAGCGCGCCGGCGACCGACCGGAGGATTATGCCGCTGACGTCAAATGGATGATGGAGCAGCCGCAGAACTTCTTCATGGTCAAGCAAGGAATCTCGTTCCATTCCAACATGAAGGATACCGTCGAGGGCTTCCACTACGGCGTGACGCAGAAGAAGGCCGGCTATCACGGCGCCATGGATCAGGGCATGATCAGCGAGCGCGGTTTCAACCACATGCTCGACTGCGTGATCGCGATGAAGGAAGTGCTGGGCGACAAGGTCAGCCTGGCGCTTGACTGCGGCCCGGGCTGGATGCTGCCCGATGCGATCAAATTCGCTCGCGCGGTCGAGAAATACAATTTGATGTGGCTCGAGGACATGCTGACCGGCGACTATGTGCCGTGGGTCAATCCGCAAGCCTATCGGGAGCTGACCACCTCCACCTCGACGCCAATCCATACCGGCGAACAGATCTACCTGCGGCACAATTTCAAGGAACTGATCGAGACGCAGGCGGTGCGCGTCATTGGCCCCGATCCCGCCGATGTCGGCGGCATTGCCGAGCTCAAATGGATTACCGAGCACGCCTATATGCACTCGATCCTGATGGCGCCGCACGGCATCGC
>JBDTUL010000871.1:0-2504 GCA_040007735.1 Gammaproteobacteria bacterium
TCAGCTCGAGCGGGCTTGTTTCATGCGCGCCAACCTTTCCTTCAGGCGACCGCCGGCGCGCTGCCGGGCCTGGTGGATTCTGTGTAACGTCTCCACGACCGTCGAGCTGCGCACGGCCGTGAGCGTCCAGAGGGGCACGTCCGCGGCGTTGAGATCGTACTTGTACTGTTCCGTTCCGCGCAGGAAGTCGTACACACGCACACCGTCGTCGATCATCTGGCGCATACAGTACAAATGCAGGGCAATTCCCGGTGAGTACTTGCGCACGGATTCGTCTTCGCCCGAACCACTCAGATAGAACTGCAGCTGGCCGCCCACTTTGAAGGCATACATGGCGGCCATCGGCTTTCCATCCAGCAGCAGGAAGCCGAGCACGAGCCAGCCCCGGGCCTGGAACTGCTGCGCGACGTGCTGATGGAACCGCTCGACCCGTGGGTTGGCGAAAGCGCCGGGCTTGCCCGCCTGAATCCAGCGACGCTGGTGCATCGACATGAACCTCGCGAACTCCGGCAGAATTTCCTCCGCGGCATCGGCCCGCCGGAACTCGACCTTGAAGGTTTTTTCCAGCCGGCGCTCCAGGTAGCTCAGGCTCTTGCGGTGACTCTTCGAGAACGTCGCAAAGGTTTCGTCCCACGTGCCGAGCAGCCTGGTCTGCGGACACTGCTCGCGAACGGTGCGAACCGTCTTGAAGCCCGCCTCGGCGAGCAGCTCGAGCAGTCGATGGAGCGGTGAGCCGTCCGGAACCTCAGTGAGTGAGAGCACATCGCACAAGCGCTCCGACACGATCTTTTTGGCCAGTGCCCGGCAGACCTGCTCTTCGTAGGCCGGCATCACGATCACGTCGAGGTAATCGGTAACGCCCTGCCCCAGCGGCCGTAACAGCCGCAAGCCGACCAGGCCGGCGACGCGCGCGCGCTCCAGCAGGCACGGGAAAATGGCGATGAGCCGACCGTCCTGCTCCACCAGCAGCAGCTGCAGTTCCAGGCGCGGATTGTCGGCGCCGAAATGCGCCCACCAGGCACGCTGCCAGGGGAATGACTGGAACGCCGCCTTTCCAGAGGCGGCGTGCAGGCGAGTCCAATTGTCTTCGAGGGCGTCGAACTCTTCGGTCGACGCTGCGATCCGGACCTGAATCACTTCACCCGTTCACAGTCTGGGGGCCGTGCGCGGCAGCGTGGGGCTGCAGGTTCTCGGCGCGCCCCGTGCCGCGCGGCGCCCAGAAGGGCTGGTCGGTCGAGTAGGAGAGATAGGCCTGGGCATATTCGGCCAGCGGCATGGCGCAGAACGCTTCCGCGAAGCGGCCCTGGCGCTTGGAGCGCACTACCGAGCGGTAGGCCGCGAGACCCTGCATCGCATGCAGCAGGTCGTTCGCATCGTCGAGCTGACTGCGATAGCACTGCATGGCCTGGCGCTTGAGGTCCATGGATTCGTCGATCCACACCATGCAATTCGGGAACAGCGGCGTCCAGACTTCGTAGCCGTGGCAGGTGAAATCGAAGCGCCCGCCTTGGGTCGCCGCGATGAGCAGCGGGCTCACCGCGCGATGATCCGGATGGTGCTCGAGGAAGAACGGCAGGTAGACGAGGCTTGGCTTCAGCTGCTCCAGCACTTCGCGCAGGCGCCGCGGAGCATCTTTGTCTGCGGCCAGCTCGGTGTCTTCGGCATCGAGGAACACGATGTCGGTAATGCCGAGCACGCCGACGGCCTCGCGCGCCTCTTCTTTGCGCCGCTGCGTCACGGCGCGCTGCGCGTCGAGGAGAGCCTGCCCCGAAAGTTTGTGAAGGTGGGCACCACCGTGACGGCCATCGGTAAGGAACACGACGGTGACCTTGGCGCCGGCCTTGAGATGGCGAACGAGCGTGCCGCCGCAACCGATGACTTCGTCATCCATGTGGGGCGCGAGCACGACGACACGTTCGCCCGTGGGCTCCCAGTCGAGTGTAGGCCCGTGGAAAAAATCTTCAGCCTGGAGCATGCCGGTGTAGGTGCGCGTGTTTCGCATATTGCGAATCGCATTGAACGCAACTGCGGCCAGGCGATGGCGCAGACCCCGGATGACGGTGGTTATCTTCTTCATTTTGTTCGGAGGTCCCCTACGACTCCCCTGTTGAGCGAAGGAGAATAATCGCACAGCGGTGTGCGATCCGTGACGTCATACGCGGATTGACACGCGCCGTCTGTGCCTAAGCGGCGGGCCGCAGCCGCTGCGCGTCAATTATGTCTGGCCGCGCCTGGCGTGCTCCGAAAAGGTGTCGGCATGGCCAAGCTTCTCGGCAAACAGCCGGGCCGCGGGGCGGGGACGCCGCGCCTGGGTGGCGAAATCCACCTCCGCCAGCCCGAACCGGGCCCCGAACCCTTCCACCCACTCATAGTTATCGATGAGGGACCAGTAGAAATAGCCCCGGACGTCGACCCCTGCCGCCACAGCAGCCGCAAGCGCGGCCAGGTGCAGTTCGAGGTAGCGGCTGCGCTCGGCTTCATCCTGCGTCGCTATGCCGTTTTCC
>JBDTUL010000872.1:0-2504 GCA_040007735.1 Gammaproteobacteria bacterium
GGCGCTTGCGTGCCGCCATCAGCGTGAAGCCTCGCGAGCGGGCCCGGCCGTATCGACCAACCACTCCCACACATGCAACGCTACCGAGCGCTCGACAAACAGGCGCCAGGTGTGCGGCTCGGCCGGGCGATGAATCAACACGCTGGTCTGTGCGAACAGAGTCTGAGCGCATGCGTCAGGCCGAATGGCATCGCCTTCGAGGTCTAGCGAGCAATCACGCAGCAGCACGTCGATGGCGCGAGGGCCGCGCAACTCGAACACGGCGCTCGCAGACGAAACGTCTGTCACGACGAGAGGGGACTCTGAGGTGACTGCTGCAACCCAATCGCTCAGTGCACCTGCGGTCAGCGTTTGCGAATACACGAGCCAATCATCCGGCGCCTTCCATAGTGCGACCGGGTCGACGCCGGACGCCGTATTAGGCGCGCCCGGCAGTGACATCGAGCTGACTGCAGGAACGCTCAGTCCACGGCTGCGAAGTACCTGAACCCGGACTTTCGCCACGGCTTCGAGCTCTCGCAGGTCGAACGCGGCTGCGCGGTAGTCGCGTGAGCCGCGGGGCAGGGGAGACTGGCGGAGCAGATCAATCATTGAGACGGGCTCCCGCGGCATCGTAGTGTGAGGGGTTCACGATCTCCGCCAGCGATTGCTTGCCGCTGTCGATGATGTGCACGGTCTGGCCCATGCGGGCACGCCCGTTTCTCAGTAGCCCAAGCCCCACATGGGCACTGAGCGCGGGGCTGAACGTAGCGGACGTGAGGTAGCCGGAGGTGTTCTGGGGGAGTTGCGCGAGCGGTGTATCCAGCAGATGCGCGCCGGCAATGAACGCATCCGAGCTGCCCACACAGCGCAGGCCGACTAGCTGCAGTCTGTCCGCGCGAGTGCTTTCAGGCAGCGTCAGAGAGCGGCGCCCTACGAAATCCCCCACTTTCTTCGACACAGCCGTGCCAAAGCCAATGTCATCCGGGACGGTGGTGCCATCCGTGTCGCCGCCCACGTGCAGATAACCTTTTTCGGTGCGCATCAGCAGGAGCGATTCGACACCGAAAGGTGTGATTCCGAACGGCTGGCCGGCGGCGTAAAGCCGCTCCCACAGCGCGGCGCCAAAATCTGCGGGAACGCTGATTTCATAGCTCAACTCGCCCGTGAAGCTGACACGCAGAATCCGGCACGGCACTCCACACAGCGTGCCGACGCGCACATGCATGTGCGGAAAGGATTCGCGCGTTAGATCGATGTCGCAGGGGAGGCTGGAAAGCACTTCGCGTGCTTTTGGCCCGGCGAGATTGAGGGTGGCCCAGCCGCTGGTGACATCCGTGACGACGACCTGCAGCTCCGGCCATTCACCCTGCAACCATTCCTCGAACCACGCGGAAATGCGCGAGGCACCGGAACTGGTGGCGTTGACGTAAAACTCGCCGCCGGACAGCCGCGCGCAGACTCCGTCGTCGATGACGATGCCTTGCTCATTGAGCATCAGGCCATAGCGAACTTTCCCGGGCTCGAGCGTGCGCACCGTGTTCGCGTACATGCGATTCAGGAATTCCGCGGCATCGGGGCCGCGAACCATGAACTTGCCCAGCGGTGAGCCATCGTAAAGCCCCACGCTTGCGCGCACGGCGCGCGCCTCACGCTGAAACGCGGCTTGATGCAGCTCGTTGGCTTGCGGGTAGCAGGCGGGGCGCTGCCAGCCGCCATAATTCTCGAAATAGGCGCCGAGCTGTTTGTGTTGGGCGTGTGCCGGCAACAAACGATGCGGATGATAGAAGCGACCGTTACGCCCGCCTGCAATGGCCCCCAGCGTCACCGGCACGAACATCGGCCGGAACGTGGTAGTGCCCACCTCCGGAATCTTTCGTTGCGTGCGTTCCGCCAGCACCGCGAGCGCATTGAGATTCGAGGTCTTGCCCTGGTCGATGGACATGCCGACCGTGGTGTAGCGTTTGACGTGCTCGACCGACGTCAGGTTCTCGCGAACCGCGAGATCGACATCCGAGACGGTGACGTCGTGCTGGAAATCGAGCCACGTGCGATCCCGCAGTGTCTTGCCCGCATAACCCAACGCACCCGTTGCCGCCCGCGAGCGCGCACCCGGCACCTTGGACCACAGAGGCACATCGGTCGGTATCTTCAGCTTCAGCGAATCGAGAAGCGCTATGAGAGTGGTGCGCGCTTTCTCCATGGCAACGCCGGTGTCGAAGTGCGCCGCCGCTGCACCCACCGCATGGATGTTCTCCAGCCGCCCATCCGGCACGAGGCACGCGTGGTGCGCATCGAACCGCAAGCGCCCGCCTGCCTGGCAATACAGATGGGCAACGGGATTCCACCCGCCTGACATTCCCAGCGCGTCGCATTCGACGCGCATGGTCAGGTGATCGTGCGAGCTTGCGTTGGCAGCGAACTGGAGGGATTTGAGCGCGGGTTCGCCGCGCGTTCCGAGAATGTGAGCGTCCGAATGCACGTCGACACCCTTCGACGTCAACGCGGCCACGAGATCGGAGGGC